>NZ_JBFBJY010000030.1:0-85948 GCF_040702125.1 Kitasatospora sp. NPDC085895
GGCTCCCAGTAGACGACTGGGTTGATAGGCCGGATATGGAAGCCCCGTAAGGGGTGGAGTTGACCGGTACTAATAGGCCGAGGGCTTGTCCTCAGACGCTCGCGTTCACTGTGTGGTTCCCGGGTAGCGAACAGCTATCGCCGGCGAACGAAGTAACACTTATCAATTGAAAAGTGTGTTTCGCTGAATACCCGATAGGGTTTCGGTGGTCATAGCACGAGGGAAACGCCCGGTCACATTCCGAACCCGGAAGCTAAGCCTCGGAGCGCCGATGGTACTGCAGGGGGGACCCTGTGGGAGAGTAGGACGCCGCCGAACAATTCTTCATGGCAAAGCCCCCACCCAGCAGGGTGGGGGCTTTGTTGTTGTAAGGTCAATGCCGCACACGTTCACGGCGGTACAGCTGTCAGGAGGGTCCCAGGTGGAGGTTCAGGAGACGCGGGTGCAGACGGACCGCGTCCTCACCATCCCCAACCTGCTGAGCATGGCGCGGCTGGTGGGTGTGCCCGTCTTCCTGTGGCTGATCCTCTGGCCGGTGTTCGGCGGGCCGGAGAACGACGGCTGGGCGATCGTCGTGCTGATGCTGAGCGGCGTCAGCGACTACCTGGACGGCAAGCTCGCGCGGCGCTGGGGCCAGGTGAGCCGGCTCGGCCAGATCCTGGATCCGGCGGCGGACCGGCTGTACGTGCTGTCCACGCTGGTCGGTCTGACGTGGCGTGAGATCCTGCCGCTGTGGGTCACCGTCGTGCTGCTGGCGCGCGAACTGTTCATCGGCGCGCTGCTTCCCATTCTCAACCGGCACGGTTACGGGCCGCTCCAGGTGAGTTTCCTGGGGAAGGCGGCCACGTTCAACCTGATGTACGCCTTTCCGCTTCTGCTGCTCGGCAACGGGGAGAGCTGGCTGGCCACGGTTGCCGAGCCGGTCAGCTGGGCATTCATCTGGTGGGGCACGGTGCTCTACTGGTGGGCCGGCATCCTGTACGCCGTCCAGGCCCGGCAGCTGGTGCGGGCGGACCGCACGGCCGCCGTTTGAGCGGGCTGTTTGCACGCTGCTGACAAGATCTCCACGTCCGACTTGCCACGACACGGTGAGTCGGACGTTTTTATCCGGGTAGAGAAGCTCTGGAACGGTTTGATGGATCTGCAGGGTTCACCACCGCGAAGGAGGACGCACCCGAATGAAAGCCGTTGTGATGGCGGGTGGCGAAGGCACTCGACTCCGTCCGATGACGTCGAGCATGCCCAAGCCACTACTGCCGGTGGCCAACAGGCCGATCATGGAGCACGTACTGCGGCTGCTACGGCGGCACGGTCTCACGGACACCGTGGTGACCGTCCAGTTCCTGGCCTCCCTGGTGAAGAACTACTTCGGGGACGGCGAAGAGCTGGGGATGAACCTCACCTATGCCAATGAAGAGGTCCCGCTCGGTACCGCGGGCAGTGTGAAGAACGCCGAGGACGCGCTCAAGGACGACTCGTTTCTGGTGATCTCCGGTGACGCGCTCACCGATTTCGATCTTTCCGAGTTGGTGGCCTTCCACCGTGAGAAGGGCGCGCTGGTCACCGTCTGCCTGACCCGGGTGCCCAACCCGTTGGAGTTCGGCATCACGATCACCGACGACGAGGGGCGGGTCGAGCGCTTCCTGGAGAAGCCGACCTGGGGCCAGGTCTTCTCGGACACGGTGAACACCGGCATCTACGTGATGGAACCCGAGGTCTTCTCCTACGTCGCGGCCGGCGAGTCGGTCGACTGGTCGAGCGACGTCTTCCCGCAGCTGCTCAAGGAGGGCAAGCCGGTCTACGGCTACGTCGCCGAGGGCTACTGGGAGGACGTGGGCACGCACGAGAGCTACCTGAAGGCGCAGGCGGACGTCCTCGAGGGCAAGGTCGAGGTCGAGCTCGACGGCTTCGAGATCTCTCCCGGCGTGTGGGTGGCCGAGGGGGCCGAGGTCGACCCGGAGGCGGTGCTCCGCGGGCCGCTGTACATCGGCGACTACGCCAAGGTCGAGGCCGGGGTGGAGCTGCGCGAGCACACCGTGCTGGGCAGCAACGTGGTCGTCAAGCGCGGCGCCTTCCTGCACAAGGCGGTGGTCCACGACAACGTGTACGTCGGGCCGCAGAGCAACCTGCGCGGCTGTGTGATCGGCAAGAACACCGACGTGATGCGGGCCGCGCGGATCGACGAGGGCGCGGTGATCGGTGACGAGTGCCTGATCGGCGAGGAGTCGCTGCTGGCGGGCAACGTCCGGGTCTACCCGTTCAAGACCATCGAGGCCGGCGCGGTCGTCAACACCTCGGTGATCTGGGAGTCCCGCGGCCAGGAGCACCTGTTCGGCGTGCGCGGCGTCTCCGGCATCCTGAACGTGGAGATCACCCCGGAGCTCGCCGTCCGGCTGGCCGGCGCGTACGCCACCACCCTCAAGAAGGGGGCGACGGTCACCATCGCGCGTGACCACTCGCGTGGTGCCCGGGCGCTCAAGCGGGCGATGATCTCGGCGCTGCAGACCAGCGCGATCGACGTCCGCGACCTGGAGAACGTCCCGATGCCGGTCGCGCGGCAGAACACCGCGCGCGGCAGTGCGGGCGGCATCTTCCTGCGGACCACGCCGGGAGTGCCGGACTCGCTGGACATCCTGTTCTTCGACGGGGCCGGCGCCGACCTCTCGCAGGCGAGCCAGCGGAAGCTGGACCGCGTGTACGCGCGCCAGGAGTTCCGGCGGGCCTTCCCCGGTGAGATCGGCGACCTGCTGCACCCGTCCAGCGTGTTCGACTCGTACGCGCGGAACCTGCTGCGGGCGGTCGACACCAGCGGGGTGCGCGAGGCCGGCCTGAAGGTCGTGGTGGACGCCGCGCACGGCAGTGCGGGGCTCGTCCTGCCGAGCATCCTCGGCCGGCTCGGCGTCGAGACGCTCACCGTCGACAGCGGCCTCGACGAGGCCCGGCCGACCGAGGACGCCGAGGAACGGCGGGCCGCGCTGGCCCGGCTCGGCGAGCTGGTGGCCTCCTCTCGGGCGGCCTTCGGGGTGCGCTTCGACCCGGTGGGCGAGCGGGTGTCGTTCGTCGACGAGCTCGGCCGGGTGATCCAGGACGACCGGGCGCTGCTGGTGCTGCTCGACCTGGTCGCGGCGGAGCGGCGCAGCGGCCAGGTGGCGCTGCCCGTGACCACGACCCGGATCGCCGAGCAGGTCGCGGCGTACCACGGCACCCAGGTGACCTGGACGACCACCTCGCCGGACGACCTCGCGAAGGCGGCCGCGGAGGAGGGCACGGTGTTCGGCGGCGACGGGCGCGGCGGGTTCGTGGTGCCCGAGTTCAGCGGTGTGCTGGACGGTCCGGCGGCGTTCGTCCGGCTGGTCGGCCTGGTGGCCCGCACCCAGCTCACGCTGAGCCAGATCGACGCCCGGATCCCGCAGGCGCACATCAAGCGGCGCGACATCGCGACGCCGTGGGCGGCCAAGGGCATGGTGATGCGCTCGGTGGTGGAGGCGGCCGGCAGCCGGCGGCTGGACACCACGGACGGCGTGCGCGTGGTCGAGGCCGACGGCCGGTGGACGCTCGTCCTGCCGGACCCGGCCGAGGCGGTCACCCACCTGTGGGCGGAGGGCCCCGACGACGAGGCCACCGAGCAGCTGCTCGACGAGTGGGCGGCGGTGGTGGACTCCGCGGGACGCTGAGGGAACACCGCCCGGTGACCCGGCCGGGGCTCGGCGGCAGCACGCCGCCGCGCCCCGGCCGGTCACGGTTCGGTGTCCGTCCGGGACGGTAGCGCGGGGGCTGTGCGTACGCCGCCCCGGCGACATGGGACGATGTCCCGCATGCCAGCAACGCCGACGCCGAGCGACTCGAACGGACGGTTCAACCGCCCGGACGCCTCGATGTCCCTGCTGACCAACGTGATGGACCACAGCCTGGACGAGGGCTACGCCGAGGCCGCGCGCCGCGGGGACGGTCCGAGCCGGCTGCCGACGAGCCTGCGCGGCAAGCTCACCCTGGCGGTCGGGCTGGCCCTGGCGGCGACCGTGGTGACCGTGGGCGGGGTGAACGCCTCCAAGGCCGAGCCGACGCTCGCCAAGGAGCGGGACGCGCTCGTCCACCGGGTCAACGACGCCACGAAGGCCGCGGACACGCTGCAGCGGCAGGTCGAGGACCTGCGCACGAAGGTCGCGACGGCCCAGCAGCAGGCGCTGCCCGTCGGCGGCGACAACGCGCTCGCCCTGCTCGCCGCCCGGACCGGCACGGGGGAGATCAGCGGCCCGGGCATCAAGCTGGTGATCGACGACGCCTCGGGCACCGGCGCGGGCGGCTCGGCCAGCAATCCGCGGGAGGCCGAGGGGTTCAACAACACCGGCCGGCTGCGCGACCGCGACCTGCAGCTCGTGGTGAACGGGCTGTGGCTGTCCGGCGCCGAGGCGGTGTCGATCAACGGCCAGCGGCTGACGACGCTCTCCGCGATCCGCGCCGCGGGCGACGCGGTGCTGGTGGACAACCGGCCGCTGGTGCCCCCGTACACCGTGCTCGCGGTCGGGGACGGGGAGCGGTTCGCGCAGGCCTTCGACTCCAGCTCGGCCGGGCGCTACCTCAAGCTGATCCAGGACAGCTACGGCATCAAGTCGAGCGTGTCCGTGCAGAAGAAGATGTCGCTGCCGGCCGCGCTCGGCGTGACGCTGCGGACGGTGAAGCCCGGTGGTGCCGAGTCCTCCGCCCCGACGGCCTCCTCGGGCGGCACTCCGCCCCCGGGCAGTGCCCCGCCCTCGGCCGGCTCCTCGCCCTCGGGCAGTGCCTCGCCGTCCCGCCCGGACTCCCGGGCCACCAAGTCGACCGCCATCCGGACAGGAGTACCTTCACCGTGATTGCCGTTCTGGGGCTCGTGATCGGCGTCGTCGTCGGCCTCTTCGTCCAGCCCGAGGTCCCCGACGCCGTGGTGCCGTACCTGCCGATCGCGGTGGTGGCGGCGCTGGACGCGGTGTTCGGCGGTGTCCGGGCGATGCTGGACGGGATCTTCAACGACAAGGTCTTCGTCGTCTCGTTCCTCTCGAACGTGGTCGTCGCGGCCCTGATCGTCTTCCTCGGCGACCAGCTCGGCGTGGGCGCGCAGCTCTCGACCGGTGTCGTCGTGGTGCTCGGTATCCGGATCTTCTCCAACGCAGCCGCGATCCGGCGGCATGTGTTCAGGGCGTAGGGAGAGACACGTCGTGGAACAGGACGACAAGCCGAACGGCACGCCGGTGCCCCCCGCGGAGGAGGGCGCGGCGCCCGAGCCGCGCGAGGCTCTCCGGAAGACCGGCGAGGAGGCGGCGCCGTCCGTGACCCCGCCGGCCGGCGGTGAGCCCGCCGAGGGAGCCGTCGAGGCGCCGGACGCGGCCGCTGCGGAGCCTGCCCGGGCCCCCGCGGCGGACGGGAGCACCGAGCCCCGCCCGTCCGAGGCCGGTGCTGAGCCCACCGCTGAGCCGGCCACGCGGGTCGAGAAGACCGAGAAGGCGGAGGAGCCCGAGTCGGCGGACCCGGGTGCGCCGGCCGACTCACGCCGCAGGCTGCGGGGTGCGCTCTGGCCGCCGCGGCTCTCCCGCGGCCAGCTCGTCGTGGCCGTGCTGCTGTTCGCGCTGGGCCTGGGTCTGGCGATCCAGGTGCGTTCCACCAACGACCACAACCAGCTGCGCGGGGCCCGCCAGGAGGATCTCGTCCGCATCCTCGACGAACTGGACAGCCGCCAGCAGCGTCTCCAGCAGGAGAAGACGCAGCTGGAGCAGTCGTTGACCCAGTTGGAGAACAGCTCCAACCAGGCCAAGGAGGCCCAGGAGCAGACCAGGAGGAAGGCGACCGAGCTGGGTGTGCTCGCCGGCACGGAGCAGGCGACCGGGCCGGGAATCGTCTTGACGATCAATGATCCCCAGGGGCAGGTGAAGGCGGATATGCTGCTGGACACCCTGCAGGAACTCCGAGCGGCGGGAGCGGAGGCGATTCAGATCAACGACGTGCGTGTCGTGGCCGGCACCTACTTCACCGACGGCGCCGACGGCGGTGTGCAGATCGACGGCAAGAAGGTGACGCAGCCGTTCCGCTTCACGGTCGTGGGCAACCCCCAGGACCTGACGCCCGCGCTGAACATCCCGGGCGGCGTGGTCCGCACCCTGGAGAAGGAGCAGGCGACCGCGGTCATCACCCAGCAGCAGAAGGTGGTCGTCGACGCGCTCGCAGCGCCGAAGCCGCTGCAGTACGGCAAGCCGGCGGCGAAGTGACGGGCCGACTGTCCTACGGTCCGTCAGGTACGCGCGGCCCCCGGTGGCGCGCCGCCGGGCAGCCTGAGGCACACTGGGATGTTCCACCCCGGCGGTGCGCTCCGCCGCCTGCTCGGGCCCGGCCGGATGCCGGGCAAGCTGCCTGTCCGAGCCTGTCACCCTGCCCCGCGGGCGGGTCTGTCACACGCAAGGGGATTCGCCCGTGAGTCTGTTCTCGAAGCTTTTCGGCCGCAACAACCGCCAGGAGTCGGCGGACGCGCCCACCGCGCGTCACCGCCACCCGGGGGAGGAGGCCGCCGTCCCCGGCATGCGGCCCGCGCCCGAGGCGGACCAGTACGCCGAGCGCCCGCTGTTCCGCGACGGCCACGGCGCGGCTCCGTACGAGGGGAATGCCCGGGGCTACGGCGCGTCGGTTGAATCGGGTGGCGCGCCGCGCATAGGTTTCCCGGCAGCACCCTCAACCTCCGGTGGAGGGTTTACCCCGGACCCCTACGCCGGGCACGTCCAGCAGGGTGTGCCGAGCCAGGAGGCTGTGACGATGGCTGGCACCTCCCCGTGTCCGCGGTGCGGCAACCAGAACCCGGTCACGGCCCGGTTCTGCTCCAACTGCGGGACGGCGCTGCGCAGCGCGCCGGTGCCGGAGAGGGCCGCCGAGACCACGTCGACCATCTCGATCTCCGGGATCGAGTCGTACGAGCCCGGTGCCACCTCGACCGGCGCCACCCCGGCGCTGTCGCCCGAGGTGCTGGCCGCGATCGACGCCCTGCCGCCGGGCTCCGCCCTGCTGATCGTGCAGCGCGGCCCGAACTCCGGCAGCCGGTTCCTGCTCGACTCGGACGTGACCACCGCGGGCCGCCACCCGCAGGGCGACATCTTCCTGGACGACGTGACGGTCTCGCGCCGCCACGTGGAGTTCAGGCGGCTGCCCGGCGGTGGTTTCTCGGTCGCGGACGTCGGCAGCCTGAACGGCACGTACGTCAACCGGGAGCGGATCGACGAGGTGACGCTCAGCAACGGCGACGAGGTCCAGATCGGCAAGTACCGGCTGGTGTTCTTCGCCGGCCACGTCCGGGGGTACTGAATCCGACGTCGGCAGGAGCCCGAGTGACCGCGAACCCTCCCACCACCCTCGGGGCCACCCCCGTGCCCGCCACACGCCGTGCGGCCGAGGCACGGGGGAGGGGCGGCGACGAGCTGCTCTCGATCGGCGCCGTCCTGGCGTTCCTCCGGGACGACTTCCCCGAGGTCACCATCTCCAAGATCCGCTTCCTGGAGGCGGAGGGGCTGGTCGACCCGCAGCGCACCCCGTCCGGCTACCGCAAGTTCAGCGCCGGGGACGTCGAACGGCTGGCGTACGTGCTGCGCATGCAGCGCGACCACTACCTGCCGCTGCGGGTGATCCGCGAGCACCTGGACGCCATCGAGCGCGGCGAGGCGCCGCCGGCGCTGCCCGCGCCGGAGGCCCGGCCCGGCCCGTTGGAGGAGGCCGACCGGGAGCTCGGCGCCGCGTCCGGCGCGGTCGCCGGGGTGCGGCTCGGGCGGGCGGAGCTGCTCGCCGCGGCCGAGGCGGAGGAGGGCGAGCTCCTCGAGTGGGAGTCCTACGGTCTGGTCACGGCCGGGCCGGACGGCGGCTACGACGGGGAGGCGCTGCAGATCGCCCGGCTGGTCGCCGAGCTCGGCCGGTACGGCCTGGAGCCCCGCCACCTGCGGGCCATGAAGGCCGCCGCGGAGCGCGAGGTGGCCCTGGTCGACCAGGTGGTGGCGCCGCTGCGCCGGCACCGCAACCCGCAGACCCGGGCGCACGCCGAGACCACCGCCCGGGAGCTGGCCACGCTCTCCGTCCGGCTGCACGCGGCCATGGTGCAGGCGGGCCTGCGGGCCCGGCCGAACTGAGCGCCGGTGCCGACGACACCCCGGGGCCGCGTTGCTGACCAGGGCCGGAAGGACTGCGCTTTCCTATCGGCGGCGCGCGCCATAGGGTTGCCAGTGTGAATGAGCTCGACGTCGTGGGTGTCCGGGTGGAGATGCCTTCCAACCAGCCGATCGTGCTGCTGCGGGAGGTCGGGGGCGATCGGTACCTGCCGATCTGGATCGGCCCCGGCGAGGCGACCGCGATCGCTTTCGCGCAGCAGGGCATGACCCCGGTGCGGCCGCTGACGCACGACCTTTTCAAGGACGTGCTCGACGCGCTGGGCCAGCAGCTCACCGAGGTCCGGATCAGCGACCTGCGGGAGGGCGTCTTCTACGCCGAGCTCGTCTTCTCCGGCGGTGTCGAGGTGAGTGCGCGTCCCTCGGACGCCATAGCGCTGGCGCTGCGGACCGGGACGCCGATCTACGGCAGCGAGAACGTGCTCGCCGAGGCGGGCATCGCGATCCCGGACGAGCAGGAGGACGAGGTCGAGAAGTTCCGCGAGTTCCTCGACCAGGTCTCGCCGGAGGACTTCGGCGGCGGCCAGCAGTAGCGGCGCCCGAGGCGGCGCCGCCCGCGGACGGCGCGCGTACTGCGCGCTCCGGGGCGCTGCAACCGCGCTTTGCAAAAGCGGCCCCTCCTACCCACACTAAGGGCACGAAAAACCACTCTTCGGAGTGACATCCGACCGGAGCCCCGGCGTGGCGATCGTTGACGGGCCTGTGGTGACTGCCTACCGTCAAGGGAGGTTCCGGTCGGCCTGCGCCGTCCGGCGCCGGGAGAGCCGCAGGACCGAGTGGACGGAGGCAGGCATGAGCGGTAACGGCGACGCCACCGCCGGGGGCCTGTGCGCCGTGCACCTGCCGCGCGCCGCCCGAGGACCGGTTGCGCGGGGCCGGGAGGCGCTGACCGAGCCGGCCGAGCCCGAACTGCCCCGGGTGGGCCGCTTCCCCGCCGTCCAGGCCGGGCAGCCCGCGATCGAGCGCATCCCGCCCACCTCCGCCCTGGTCGGGTACCGCGGGCCGACCGCCTGTGCGGCCGCCGGCATCACGTACCGTCAGCTCGACTACTGGGCCCGCACCGGGCTGCTGGAGCCCAGCGTCCGCACCGCCTACCCGGCCGGAGCGCAGCGGCTCTACAGCTTCCGCGACATCCTCCTGCTGAAGATCGTCAAGCGGCTGCTGGACGCCGGCGTCTCGCTGCAGAACATCCGCGTCGCCGTCGCCCACCTCCAGGCGGCCGAGCCCGCCGACCTCACCGGCCTGACCCTGATGTGCGACGGCGCCACCGTCTACGAGTGCACCAGCCCGCAGCAGGTCGTCGACCTGATCGGCGGCGGCCAGGGCATGTTCGGCATCGCCGTCGGCGCGGTCTGGCAGGAGCTGGAGACCGCCCTCGGCCGGCTGCACGCCGAGCGCACCGACACCGGTGAGACCCTGGTCGGCCACAACCCGGCCGACGAGCTCGCCCAGCGGCGCAACCGCGCGGTCTGACACGGCGACCGCGGTCCGACGCGGCGACGGGGCCCGCCCGGGGGTGGAACCGCACCGGCCCCGGTCGGCGTCCCGCCAGATGTGTCGATCAAGGATGTGAAGGTGCTGCGCAAGGCCGTGGCGCGGCTGCGGCGGATCCCCGGGCTCGGCGACCGCACCGGTCGGCGCCGCTGGTTCCAGGCCGCCGTCCTCGTCAGCGCCGTCGGGCTCGCACCCAGCACCTGGCTGTGGACGGGCGAGGGCGGGCGGGTCACCACGGTGGCCGACGCCCCGGCCGCGCCCGTGGCCGTGGTCTTCGGCGCCGGACTCTTCGGCGGCGAGCCCTCCCCGTACCTGGCGCACCGGCTCGACGCGGCGCTGAACCTCTATCAGCAGCACAAGGTGCGGGCCATCCTGGTCACCGGGGACAACAGCACCACCGACTACGACGAGACCGACGCCATGCGCCGCTACCTGACGGACCGCGGGGTGCCCGACGTCCGGGTGGTCGGCGACTACGCCGGCTTCGACACCTGGGACTCCTGCAGCCGGGCCCGCCGCGTGTTCGGCGTCGACCACGCCCTGCTGGTCAGTCAGGGCTTCCACGTGCGGCGGGCCCTGGCGCTGTGCGAGGCGGCCGGCATCGACGCGTACGCCGTCGCCGTGGACGAGCCGCACGACACCACCTGGTACTACGGCGGACTGCGGGAGATCCCGGGGGCCGGCAAGGCGGCGCTGGACGCCTGGCTGCGGCCCGACCCGCAGTTCCTGGGCGCGACCGAGCCCGGGGTCACCCGCGCGCTCGCGGACGCCGCCAAGCCGTAGCTGTATCGACCCGCGGGGCGCGGACCCCGCCGAGGCGTGGCGCGGGCCCGGCGGACCGGGGGCGGCCCGCCTCGAACGGATTGTCACAGCCGTGCGCGATGATCGCGGTGTGCGGACTGTGCCGAGCATCATCCACCTCGACATGGACGCCTTCTTCGCCGCGGTGGAGCAGGCGGCCAAGCCGAGCCTGCGCGGCAAACCCGTGGTGGTCGGCGGCCTCGGCGGCCGCGGCGTCGTCGCCACCGCCTCCTACGAGGCCCGCAGGTTCGGCGTCCACTCGGCCATGCCGATGGCCCAGGCGCGCCGGCTCTGCCCGAACGCCGCCTTCCTGTCCGGCCGCTTCGCCGCCTACCGCCAGAACAGCGACATCGTCATGGCCCTGCTGCGCGAACGCTCCCCGCTGGTCGAGCCGCTGAGCCTCGACGAGGCCTTCGTCGACCTGGAGGCCGGCCCGTACGGCCCCGCCCTCGCCGAGGCCGACCCGGAGACCGGTGCGCAGCTGGTGCTCGCGGTCGCCGAGGACCTGCGCGCCGACATCCTCGAACGGACCGGCCTCACCGCCTCCGTCGGCGCCGCAGGCTCCAAGCTGATGGCGAAGATCGCCTCCGAGCGGGCCAAGCCGGACGGCCTGGTGCTGGTGGAGGTCGGTTCGGAGCGGGCCGTGCTCAGCCCGATGCCCGTCCGGGCGCTGCCCGGGATCGGCCCGGCCACCGAGCAGACGCTGCGCCGCGCGGGCCTGACCACCGTGGCCGACCTCGCGGACGCCGGTGAGGCCGAGCTCGTCCACCTGCTCGGGCGGGCGCACGGCACCGGTGTCCACCTGATGGCCGTCGGCCACGACGAGCGGGCCGTGGTGCCCGACCGCGACGCCAAATCGGTGTCGGTCGAGGACACCTTCGAGGTCGACCTCGCCGACCGCGACCGCATCCTGTACGAGGTCGACCAGCTCACCGCCCGCTGCGTCAAGCGGCTGCGGGCGGCGGGCCGCTCCGGCCGCACGGTGGTGCTGAAGGTGCGCCGCTTCGACTTCTCCACCCTGACCCGCTCCGAGACGCTCCGCGCCCCCACCGACGACGAGGGCGTGATCGCGGAGACGGCCCGCCGGCTGGCCCTGCAGGTCGACACCACCGGCGGGGTGCGGCTGCTCGGCGTGGGCGTCTCCCAGCTCGCCGACTACACGCAGGAGGACCTCTTCGCCCAGGCCGCGCACGCCGCGGAGGTGGAGGTGGAGGCAGCAGCGGCGGCGGAGGCAGCAGCGGGGGCGGAGGCAGCAGCGGGGGCGGAGGCAGGGGTGGCGTCGGCGGAGGCCGGGGGGCCGGACGCCGCCGACACGGCTCCGGCCGTGCCGCCGGCGCTGCGCCGCTGGCTGCCCGGGCAGGACGTCCACCACGCCGAGCACGGTCCCGGCTGGGTGCAGGGCAGTGGTGTCGGCCGGGTCACCGTGCGCTTCGAGACGCCGTACGGCCCGCCGGGCCGGGTGCGGACCTTCGCCGTCGACGATCCGGACCTGGAGCCCTCCGACCCGCTGCCGCTGCGCCGGGCCTGAGCTCCCGGCTCTCAAGGCCGCCCGGGACACCGGTGGAAATGGCGAGCGGCCCCGCACCGTCCCAGTGCGGGGCCGCTCGGCGGGGCCGGGCCGTGTCCGCGGTCGCATGCCCACAACCGTCCACGGGGCCCGGCCCCCCTCGCGCCTCGTCCCCTGGCGCGAGGGAGACGCCTCGTCAGGCGTCGGTCTTGGCCAGCTCGGGGCTGGAGGGGGTGGCCTCGGCCGGGGTGGCGGCCGGGAGGTCGGCGGCCTTGATCCGGCGGATGGCGAACGGCACCAGGCCGGCGACCACGCACATCACGGCGGCCGTCCAGTAGGCGTGCTCGTAGGCGGTCAGGGTCGGCAGGGCGATCGGGATCGGCAGCTTCATGGTGTCGCCGGTGAGGATGGCCGCCATGACGGCGGTGCCGACGGCGCCGCCGACGGTGCGCAGCACCGCGTTCATGCCGTTGGCGATGCCGCTCTGCTCGGCGGGCACGGCGCCGTTGATGTAGGCGGGCATGGCCGCGTAGGCGAGGCCGACGCCGAGGCCGAAGACGGCGGAGGCGAGGTAGATGTCGATCTCGTGGCTGTGCCGGACGGCGAGGTAGGCCATCGCGACGGCGCCGAGCAGACCGCCGGCGACGAGCGGCAGGCGGGGGCCGCGGCGGGCGATCATCAGGGCGCCGAGCGGGGCGGCGACCATCGAGCCGAGCGCGGACGGCAGCAGCATGATGCCGGCGTGCAGCACGGTGGCGGTGAAGCCGTAGTGGGCGAGCTTCTCCGGGGTCTGCGCGAAGTTGCTGATGACCATGAAGGAGCCGTACATCCCGAAGCCCATGAGCAGGCCGGAGATGTTGGTGAAGGCGACGGCCGGGCGGGACATCATCTTCATGTCGACCAGCGGGTGGCTGACCTTGACCTCGATGAGGATCCAGACGAGGGCGACCACGGCGGCGACGGCGAACAGGCCGAGGGTGCGGTTGGAGGTCCAGCCCCAGTGGTTGCCCTGGCTGACGGCGATCAGCAGGGCGGAGAGCCAGCCGGCCAGGGTGAGCGCGCCGAGCGGGTCGGCGCCGCCCTCCTTGTCGACGACCGGGTCCTTGGGGACGCGGATCGCGACCAGCGCGACGGCGATGATGCCGAAGGCCAGGCCCATCCAGAAGATCGACTTGTAGCTCCAGTGCTCCAGCAGCAGGCCGGTGGCGACCAGGCCGAGGCCGCTGCCGACGCCCATGGAGGCGCTGATGGCGGCGACGCCGCCGGTGACCTTGGCCTTGGGCAGCTCGTCGCGGACGATGCTGATCGCGAGCGGGAGCACGCCACCGCCGGCGCCCTGGAGCACGCGGGCGACGACCAGCCAGGTGAAGGAGTGGGTGCCGACCGCGAGGGCGGAGCCCGCGACCAGGCCGGCGAGCGAGACCAGCAGCATCGGCTTGCGGCCGCGGAGGTCGCCGAACCGGCCGAGCAGCGGCGTGAGCACGGCCGCGGAGAGCAGGTTGGCGGTCATCAGCCAGGTGATGCTGGAGCCGGAGACGTCGAGCTCCTTGGCGAGCGACGGCAGGATCGGCACGACCGCGGTCTGCACCACGCTGAACGCCAGCATGGCCAGCACGAGCGCGGGGAGCACCCGCGCACTGCTCGGCTTCTCGTCCGTGGCGGCGGGCTGTGGGGCCTCACTCACGGTGGGTTTCCTCCCGTTGGGTCGCCGGAAGCCGGTCACTGCTTCAGGCGAGCGATAGTGAATGAACTGAAGTAACGATGCAGGTAGATACTTCAGCCTGTCAAATATCGATCGGTGAAGCTTTGGCAAAGCGCAGGTCCCGGCCCGCCGCAGCGGACCGGGACTCCGGGGGACGTCCTGCCGTCGGAGGATCAGACGGGGCGCAGCGGCTCCGGCCGGGCCGGCTGCGCCGCGGCCGTCCGCGCCGCGACCTGGACGGGCGCCTGGCCCGACGCGGCGGGTGCAGGCGCCGGCTGCCCACCGGCCGGAGCGGGCCCGGCCGGAGCGGGCCCGGTCGCGGCAGCCGCGGCGGTCGCCGTGGTGGAGGCGTTCGTGGCCGCCGCGCGGTCGGCCGGCTGGGGGCCGTACGGCTGGCGCGCCGTCCCGTCGTGCACCTCGACCTGCTCGCGCCGCAGCTCCTCGCGGACGAGCTCCTCCTCGGTGTAGCGCTCCACCACCAGGCGCACCCGCTCGACCGGGGCCAGGTACTTGCGCACCACCGGCCGCTCCTCGCGCAGGGTCACCTCCTCGACCGCCTCGGCGATCTCCTGGTCGCTCAGCGCGGCCCGCTCGGCGTCGCTCACCGGCACCCGCTCCACCCGCACCCGCTCCCGCACCACCGACACCCGGCGCTCCACGGCCTCCGAGGTGACGTACTTGCGCAGCCGGGCGGTGCCCAGCACGTGCCACTCGGTGCTGATGTCCAGCCGTTCCTCGCGGCAGACGATCTCGACCGGCCCGTGCGCCGAGGCCTCGCCGCCTTGCTGCCGCTCCGGCCGCTCGGGCCGGTGCGCGGCGGTCGGCGCGGTGGTCGGCGCGGCCGGTGGGCGGACGGCGCCGCCGGCCGGCACCACCGGGAGCTGCATGGTGTTCTCCGAGCCGTCCTGCCGGGAGCCGGCCGGTCCGGAGCCGTCCGGCCGGGTCCCCTCCTGCCGGGGCCCGTCGTGGCGCGTGCCGCCGTGCTGCCCGTCGGCGTGGTCCGTCCGGCCGTGGCCGTTCGCCGCCGGGCGGCCGTTCGCCGCGGACTGCTCGGGCGCCGCGTGCGCGACCGCGCCGAACTCGGTGTCACCGGGGCGCTCGGCGGGCGCCGGACCCGCCTCCGGGCCCGGCCGACCGTTGGAGGTGTCCAGCCCGTAGTAGCGGTAGAGCTGCAACTCCTGGGCGGGTGACAGGTGCTGGCCCACACCGAAGTCCGGGGAGTCCTTCACCAGCGACTTGTCGTACGGGACCTTGAGCTCCTCGCCCGAGAACTCGCTGGTGGTCAGCGGGACGAAGGCGTCCCGGCCGAAGATCCCGGTGCGGACGGCGGCCCACTCGGGCTCACCGGTCGCGTCGTCGAGATACACCTCGTCGACCGTGCCGATCTTCTCACCGTTCCGGTCGACCGCCTTGTGCCCGATCAGGTCTCGCGGATCGATATCGGTCTGCACGCTGTCCTCCAGTGCCTACTGCTCCTGTGTCTCCGCGGACGTCGGGACGGCTGGAGGAGCTGGCCAGACGCCATCTACACAGAACGCCATGGACCGGTCACCGGCGAGCCGGGAGCGGCCGTCCGGGCCGGTGATCGGCCGTCCGGGGGGCGGGCACGGCCCGCGGGCCCGCAGGCGGGGCCGGCGGACCGGCCACCGGCGGTGGGACGCCGGTCACAGCACCCGCCATTCCCGGTGGTCCCGCTGGTACCCTGGGCGGCGACCGCCGAGCCCGCGCGGGAGAGTCCCCGACCCCGCTGAGCTGGGGAAGGGGCGCCGAAGGAGCAACTCCTCCCCGGAATCTCTCAGGCACCCGTACCGCATGGGCCAGGTCACTCTGGAAAGCAGGGCAGGACCGCCGGCACAGGAGCCGTCGGCACCACCCTCACCGACGGTGCAAGCCGACGAGATGCCCTCGGGCGTCGAAACGGCGAAGCTCTCAGGTACCGATGACAGAGGGGGAGGCCTGACGGGTTCGTACGTCTCCGGCTCCCCACGGCGGCCGACCGGCGTGCGTACCCCCGCCGGTCCGTGACCAGGAGGCCTCGACCCCCATGAACGCCCAGCCGAACCTCACCGAGCTCGAGCAGGCCAGCCCCTTCGAGACCCGCCACATCGGCCCCGACGCCGCCGCCCAGGAGAAGATGCTCGCCCAGGTGGGCTTCGCGTCGCTGGACGAGCTGGCCGACGCGGCCGTTCCCGAGGCCATCCGCAGCCTGACCGCGCTGGACCTGCCCGCCGGCCGCAGCGAGGCCCAGGTCCTCGCCGAGCTGCGCGAGCTGGCCGACCGCAACCGGGTCGCCACCTCCATGATCGGCCTCGGCTACTACGGCACCTTCACCCCGCCGGTGATCCTGCGCAACGTGCTCGAGAACCCGGCCTGGTACACCGCCTACACCCCGTACCAGCCGGAGATCTCGCAGGGCCGCCTCGAGGCGCTGCTGAACTTCCAGACCCTGGTCTCCGACCTCACCGGCCTCGCCACCTCCGGCTCCTCGCTGCTCGACGAGGGCACCGCCGCCGCCGAGGCGATGGCGCTGGCCCGCCGCGTCACCAAGGTCAAGGGCGGCGTCTTCCTGATCGACGCCGACACCCTGCCGCAGACCGTCGCGGTCATCGAGACCCGCGCCGAGCCGACCGGCGTCGAGGTGGTCGTCGCCGACCTGTCCGAGGGCATCCCGGCCGAGATCGCCGAGCGCGGCGTCTTCGGCGTGCTGCTCCAGTACCCGGGTGCCGCCGGCGCCGTCCGCGACCTCACCCCGGTCATCGAGCAGGCCCACGGCCTCGGCGCGGTCGTCGCCGTCGCCGCCGACCTGCTCGCCCTCACCCTGCTCAAGTCCCCGGGCTCGATGGGCGCCGACATCGCCTGCGGCACCTCGCAGCGCTTCGGCGTGCCGATGGGCTTCGGCGGCCCGCACGCCGGCTACCTCGCCGTCCGCGCCGAGTTCGCCCGCAACCTGCCCGGCCGCCTGGTCGGCGTCTCCGTCGACTCCGACGGCAACCGCGCCTACCGCCTGGCCCTGCAGACCCGCGAGCAGCACATCCGCCGCGAGAAGGCCACCAGCAACATCTGCACCGCCCAGGTGCTGCTCGCCGTGATGGCCTCGATGTACGCCGTGTACCACGGCCCCGACGGCCTCGCGGACATCGCCCGCCGCACCCACCGCTACGCCGCCGCGCTCGCCGCGGGCCTGCGCGCCGGCGGCGTCGAGCTGGTGCACGGCGCCTTCTTCGACACCGTCACCGCCCGCGTCCCGCAGCGCGCCGACGAGGTCGTCGCCGCCGCCCTCGAGGCGAACATCAACATCCACAAGGTGGACGCCGACACCGTCTCGATCTCCTGCGACGAGACCACCACCCGCGAGCACGTCACCGCGCTGTGGGCCGCGTTCGGCATCGCCGGCGGCGAGCTCGACGAGACCGCCGACGCGCTGCCGGCCGCCCTGCTGCGCGACGACGAGTACCTCACCCACCCGGTCTTCCACAGCCACCGCTCCGAGACCGCCATGCTGCGCTACCTGCGCCGCCTGTCGGACCGCGACTACGCGCTGGACCGCGGCATGATCCCGCTGGGCTCGTGCACCATGAAGCTCAACGCCACCACCGAGATGGAGCCGGTCACCTGGCCCGAGTTCGGCCAGCTGCACCCGTTCGCCCCGGCCGACCAGGTGCAGGGCTTCCTCAGCCTGATCCACGGCCTGGAGCAGCAGCTCGTCGAGGTCACCGGCTACGACGCCGTCTCCATCCAGCCGAACGCCGGCTCCCAGGGCGAGCTGGCCGGTCTGCTGGCCGTCCGCGCCTACCACCTGGCCAACGGCGACACCCAGCGCGACGTCTGCCTCATCCCGTCCTCCGCGCACGGCACCAACGCCGCCTCCGCGGTGATGGCCGGCATGCGCGTCGTCGTGGTCAAGACCCTGGTCGACGGCGACGTCGACGTCGAGGACCTCAAGGCCAAGATCGAGCAGCACCGCGACCAGCTCTCGGTGCTGATGGTCACCTACCCGTCCACCCACGGCGTGTACGAGACCGAGATCACCGAGATCTGCGCCATGGTGCACGAGGCCGGCGGCCAGGTGTACGTCGACGGCGCCAACCTCAACGCGCTGGTCGGCCTCGCCAAGCCGGGCAAGTTCGGCGCCGACGTGTCGCACCTGAACCTGCACAAGACCTTCTGCATCCCGCACGGCGGCGGCGGCCCGGGCGTCGGCCCGGTCGCGGTCCGCGCGCACCTCGCGCCGTACCTGCCGAACCACCCGCTGCAGGCGGAGGCCGGCCCGGCCACCGGCGTCGGCCCGATCTCGGCCGCCCCCTGGGGCTCGGCGGCGATCCTGCCGATCTCCTGGTCGTACGTCCGCCTGATGGGCGGCGAGGGCCTCAAGCGCGCCACCCAGGTGGCCGTGCTGAACGCCAACTACATCGCCAAGCGGCTCGCCCCGCACTTCCCGGTGCTCTACACCGGCCCCGGCGGCCTCGTCGCGCACGAGTGCATCATCGACCTGCGCCCGCTCACCAAGGAGACCGGCGTGACGGTCGACGACGTGGCCAAGCGCCTGATCGACTACGGCTTCCACGCCCCGACCATGTCGTTCCCGGTGGCCGGCACGCTGATGATCGAGCCCACCGAGTCCGAGGACCTGCACGAGATCGACCGCTTCTGCGAGGCGATGATCCAGATCCGCGCGGAGATCGAGAAGGTCGGCTCCGGCGAGTGGGCCGCCGAGGACAACCCGCTGCGCAACGCCCCGCACACCGCCGCCGAGCTGGCCGGCGACTGGCAGCACCCGTACACCCGCGAGGAGGCCGTCTTCCCGGCCGGCGTGAACCCCGCGGACAAGTACTGGCCGCCGGTGAGCCGGATCGACGGCGCCTACGGCGACCGCAACCTGGTCTGCTCCTGCCCCCCGCTGGACGAGTACGGCAACTGAGCCGGTAGCGCACGACGGCGAGGGCCCCGGAGGACGATTCCTCCGGGGCCCTCGCGGCGTTCCCGGCCGGTGGTGCCGGGATGCTGTGGTGCTGCCGGGTCGGTCAGGCCGCCACGGCGAGCGGGCGCCGCGGCGCGATCACCCGGCCGTCGGGCAGCAGTTCACCGGTGTCCTCGAAGAGCAGGACGCCGTTGCAGAGCAGGCTCCAGCCCTGCTCGGGGTGGCGGGCCACCGGTACGGCCGCCTCGCGGTCGGCCGACTCGGCCGAAGGACACTCAGTACGGTGCTGGCACATAGCTCGTACCCTCGCTTCGCTCGGATCCTGCCCCGCCGCACGGCACCCCCGTGGCGCGCCGCCCTGCCGGCGGATCATCCTCGCCGGCCCAGGTGTGAACCGGCGCTCCGGTGGGTAGGACAAGCCCCCACATCCGCTGGTTCCCAGTGTCGGCATCCCGGGTCCTTCCCGCAGCCTTTTTGTGACATGAGCCACAACCCGTCGCGGGAGATCACCCGTTCAGGCGGCCGACCTGTTCCGGAACGGCCGGACGGGCCACCGGGTTACTGACCCTGGTAGGTCAGAACCGATGGCCCGTCCGGGTGATGCGGAGGTGCCGGTCCGGCGGTCGCGCTCCGGCCGACGCGCGGCGGTTCAGCTCTGGCTGAGCAGCATCGCGGCGCCGCCGAGCGGCGGGCGCTCCAGCGCCGCCAGCAACTCGCCCGCCCGGTAGATCCGGTGGGCCGTCACCCCGAGCGGCGCGGGGGAGAGCGGGATCAGCAGGTCGTCCCCGCCGTCCGGCGCCGAACCGTTCAGCCACAGCGCCGTGGCGTAGTGCCCCGGCATCGTCAGCAGCCGGGGCAGCCGGATCGTCCGCGAACCCTGGGCCAGCTGCCAGGCCTGCCGCAACGCCCGGACGGTGGAGTCGAGGTAGGGGCCGGCCGCGAAGTGCGAGAAGGTGTGCCCGGCCACCGTCTCCGTCACCTCCGCCGCCGCGACGACGCCGCCGCTGCCCTGCTTGATGAGGAACCGCCAGCCGGTGCGCCGCGCGGTGCCCAGCGCGGACCCCTCCAGCACGTACACGGCCAGCGGATGCGCGGGGAGCAGCGGGCCGGCGGTATGGCGCAGCGCGGCGGCCGCGGGCTTGCTCAGCGCACCCTCGTCGTCGAGGGCGGCCAGCACGGCGCGCAGGGCGCTCGGCGGTGGCTGGGGGGTCTGCAGAGTCATGGCGGGTCGCCTCTCTGTGCGAGATCGGCGTGCGAGTGCGGCATACCGGCGTGGCGGGACCTGGCCGTGTCCGGTTGGGCATGATCGCGGTGCGGGCACGGAACCACGCGAGCACGAGGTTGTCGTGCGGCGGGAAACCGGCCGGAAGCGCAGTGCGAATTCTACTCGAACAGGTGCGCAGGGTGACCTTCTTATCACGTTCGGTGTGGGGCGGCAAGTCCGATCGTGGCTGACGTCCCGTCAGTTCTTGCCCTCGCCACCGCGTTCGAGACCCCGGGCTATCGATCTTCCGGATGGGCATGATGCATGCACGGTCGACCTAGGGGAGGAGGACGCTCATGGGCGAGAAGGTCGCGGCCACTCGCGCTGAACTGTCCGACCGGCAGCTGTACCGGCGCAAGCTCCAGTCCTGTCTGGACGTGTTCGAGCGGATGCTGCGCGAGGGACGTTTCGACCGCCCCAGAGCGATGATGGGCCTGGAGATCGAGCTCAACCTGGCCGACGAGCAGGGCATGCCGGTCATGCGGAACGCGCAGGTGCTGGAGTCCATCGCCTCGGCCGACTTCCAGACCGAGCTGGGCCGTTTCAACATCGAGGTCAACGTCGCCCCGCGGCGGCTCGGCGGGCACGTCCTGGAGGAGCTCCGCGAGGAGGTCGACACCTGCCTGCGCTACGCGGACCGGCAGGCGGCCGACGCCGGCGCCCGGATCGTCATGGTCGGCATCCTGCCGACCCTCGACCTGGACCACACCGGCCTGGACGCCATGTCGCACAACAACCGCTACAGCCTGCTCAGCGACCAGATCCTGGCCGCCCGCGGCGAGGACATCGCGCTGGACATCGAGGGCGTCGAGCGCCTCGCGGTCGAGTCGGTCTCGATGGTCGCGGAGGCCGCGGCCACCTCGCTCCAACTCCACCTGCAGGTCACGCCGGAGAAGTTCGCGCCCGTGTGGAACGCGGCCCAGGCGGTCTCCGCCTGCCAGGTCGCGCTCGGCGCCAACTCGCCGTTCCTGTTCGGCCGCGAACTGTGGCGCGAGACCCGCCCGGTGCTCTTCCAGCAGGCCTGCGACACCCGTTCGGCGGAGCTCAAGGCGCAGGGCGTGCGCCCCATCACCTGGTTCGGGGAACGCTGGGTGGACTCCGCGCTGGACCTCTTCGCCGAGAACCTCCGCTACTTCCCGGCCCTGCTGCCGATCTGCGACGACGAGGACCCGGTCAAGGTGCTCGCCTCCGGCGGCGTCCCCAAACTCGCCGAGATGCGGCTCCACAACGGCACCATCTACCGCTGGAACCGCCCCGTCTACGACGTCGCCGACGGCATCGCCCACCTCCGGGTGGAGAACCGCTGCCTGCCCGCCGGGCCCACCGTCACCGACGTCCTCGCCAACGCCGCCTTCTACTACGGGCTCGTCCGCGTCCTCGCCGAACAGTCCCGGCCGGTCTGGACGAGGCTGCCCTTCGAACGCGCCGACGAGAACTTCCACACCGCGGCCCGGCACGGCATCGACGCCGTCCTGCACTGGCCCCGGCACGGCCGGGCCGGCCGCGGCGGCACCGCCCCGACCCCCGTCACCGAGCTCGTGCTGAACGAGCTGCTCCCGCTCGCCCACCAGGGCCTCGACGAATGGGGCATCGAACCCGCCGACCGCGACCGCTACCTCGGCGTCATCGAACAGCGCTGCCTGCGCCGCACCAACGGCGCCTCCTGGCAGGCCGCCACCGTGCACCGGCTGCGCGAGCACTTCGGCATGGACCGCACCGCCGCCATCGCCGCGATGACCCGCAGGTACGTGGAGTACATGCGCACCGGCGAACCGGTGCACACCTGGCCGGTCGGCTGACCGGCCGCGCCCCGCCGCCCGCGACCGGTGCCCGCCACCGGCCGCTCGCGGCGGGGCGCCCTCATCCGCGTGTGCGAGGATGATCGGCCCGGAGGCCGTCCGCGCCGACGGGCCCGCGCGCCGGCCGGCCGCGGGGAGCGAGCCGCCGCGCGGGAGACCAGGTGACCAGCGTTACGACCGAGCCGGAGACCGGCACCCCGGCCCGCCGCCTGCTCGGCGTCGAGCTGCTCATCGTGCTCGGCCTCTCCCTCGGGGCCAGCGGCATCGCCGCCCTGATCAGCTTCGCCGACTCGCTGACCCAGCCGATCGCGCTCGGCCAGCAGGTCGCCACCCTCAACGGCTCCCGCGCGCCGGGCCGGCCCTGGATCGACCTCGCCTGGCAGCTCTACTACATCGCCCGCGGACTCATGCCCGTCGTGCTGGTCGGCTACCTGCTGGTGCGGGAGGGCACCTCGCTGCGGGTGCTCGGCTTCGACCTCCGGGACAAGGCGCGGGACCTCGGGCGCGGCGCGCTGGTCGCCGCCGCGATCGGCGGCACCGGACTCGGCCTCTACCTCGCCGCCCAGGCCGCCGGCTTCAACCTCACCGTCGCCCCCTCCGGCCTGCCGGACGTCTGGTGGCGCATCCCCGTCCTGATCGGCTCGGCCTGGCAGAACGCGATCCTCGAAGAGGTCGTCGTGGTCGGTTACCTGCTGCGGCGGCTCGGCCAGCTGGGCTGGTCCTGGCCGGCGATCGTGGTCACCAGCGCGGTGCTGCGCGGGTCGTACCACCTGTACCAGGGCGTCGGCGGGCTCGTCGGCAACATGGTCATGGGCGTGGTCTTCTGCCTGCTGTACCGCCGCTGGGGCCGGGTGATGCCGCTGGTCGTCGCCCACGCCCTGATCGACACCGTCGCCTTCGTCGGCTACGCCCTCCTCGCCGGGCACGTCGGCTGGCTGCCCACGCCCTGACGGCCGCCCCCGGGTAGCGGCGGCCGCCCCCGCCGTCCCCGAATGCGGTTGCGGTGGGGGCGGTGGGCGGGGGAAGGATGTGTCCATGGACAGTGCAGCGGACGAGGTGGAACAGGCGATCGCGGGGGAGCTGCAGCTCATGGATCCGCGGGTGCGCTCCTCGCCGGAGCTCGCCGGCCGGCTCCTCGACCCCGGGTTCGTGGAGGTCGGCGGGTCGGGGCGGCGGTGGACGTACGCGACGATGCTCGCGGAGCTGGCGGGCCACCCGGGCGGTTCGGAGGACGGGCCGCGGTACGAGCCCTCGGAGATCTCGGGCGTGCGGCTCGCGCCGGGGCTGGTGCACCTGACGTTCGAGGCGGTGCTGGGCGGGCGCCGCAGCCGGCACAGCTCGATCTGGCGCAGGGGCCGGGACGGCGGCTGGCGGATGTACTACCACCAGGCCACCCGCGTCCCGCCCGGGGTGGATCAGTGACGCGGGCGCCGGAAGGTGCGGGGCGGGCGCCGGAGCAGGCGGTCGACGTGGTGGCGTTCGAGCCCCTGGTGGGGGTCGACCGGGATCAGCAGGCGGTCCGGGCGCAGAGTTGAGTTCCGGACGAGCCGGGGCGGGATGACGTCGTCGATCCAGGCGAACGGACGGCCCGCCGCGTGCCGGAGGATCGGGGCCCACTTGAAGCCGGAGAACAGCTCGGCGAGCCTCGTCCGCGGATCGCCGGGCTGCCGGACGTACCGGTTGACCCCCACCACCGGCAGCTCCGGCAGGCCGAGCAGCGGTGCGAGGTGCTCGTTGGCGGACTCCTGCCAGGTGGTGGCCCAGCACAGCCGGTAGGTGCCGGAGAGCTCCCGCAGCCATTCGCCGTGGACGGGGGAGAGCAGCACCTCGTACCCGAGCAGTTCGTGGCGCCGGAAGCCGTCCGCCGGGTACGGGTCGGCGGGGTTGAGCACCCCGTCGACGTCGATGTACAGCAGTGGTGCGTCCGGCATGCGTTCTCCCTCTCGGCCCGTACCGGTGACGGACGCGCCGCGGGGCCGCCCGGTTGCTCAGACGCCGACCGGTTCGGTGGCGTCGGCGGGTTCGGTGGTGCCGGCCGGTTCGCGGGCGCCGGCCGGGGCGGGCCCGGGCAGCGGACGGCCGAGCCGGCGGACCTCGGGGACGACGAGGACGGCGGCGGCCAGGGCGAGCGTGACGAGCGCGCACGTCCACAGCGCGCCGTCCAGGCCGAGCGCGTCGGCGGCGGGCCCGGCCATCGCGGTGCCGAGCGGGGTGAGCGCGATCGAGCCGAGGTGGTCGTACGCGCTGACCCGGGAGAACATCTCGGACGGGATCTCCTGCTGC
The DNA here is from genome assembly GCF_040702125.1 of Kitasatospora sp. NPDC085895. Taxonomy (NCBI): domain Bacteria; kingdom Bacillati; phylum Actinomycetota; class Actinomycetes; order Kitasatosporales; family Streptomycetaceae; genus Kitasatospora; species Kitasatospora sp. NPDC085895. Next base: position 23,934 of record NZ_JBFBJY010000030.1, read on the forward strand.
AGCGCGACCATCCAGTTGACGCCGAAGACGGTGACGCCGGCGCCGGAGACGAACATCGCCGCGACCAGCACGGGCAGCTCGGCGCGGGCCGCGAGGGCCAGGCCGGGCAGCGCGAAGAGGAAGACGCCCCCGTTGCCGGTGAGCAGGATGCGGCGCGGGTGCCAGCGGGTCATCAGGACGCCGGCCGCCACCATGCCGATGCCGAAGGCGGCCATCGCGACGCCCCAGGCGCGGGCGCCGCCGAAGCGGAGGTCGGCGACGACCGGCCCGTACACCGTCTCCACCGCGCCGACGCAGGCGACCACCACGGAGAACTGAAGCACCACCGCCCAGAGCCACCGCCGGGAGGCGAACTCGCGCCAGCCGAGCCGGAGTTCGTGGAGGAGACCGCTCTCGTGGGCGGCGTCGCGGGGGGCCGGGGAGACCTTCAGGAAGACCCGCAGGCCGCCCGCGACGGCGAAGCCGACCGCGTCCAGCACCAGCACCCAGCCGGGCCCGACCGCGGCGGTCAGCGCGCCGCCGAGCGCCGCACCGCCGATCTGCGCGCCGTTCATCGCCATCCGGTAGACCGAGAACGCCTTGCCGGCGTGCTCGGCGGCCACGCTCTCCATGATCATGCCCTCGGAGGCGGGCGCGTAGAACGCCTGGCCGGCGCCGCCGGCGGCGGAGAGCAGCACCAGCGCCCAGACCGGCGGCGCGCCGGACAGCACCAGGGCCGCCAGCGCCGCCTGGGAGAGCGCGTTGAAGAGGTTGGCGGCGACCATCACGTGGTGCCGCGGCAGCCGGTCCGCGAGCGCGCCGCCCACCAGCAGGAAGAGCACCAGCGGGACGAGCCGCGCCGCCGTCACCCAGCCCACCTCGGTGGTGGAGCCGCCCGCCTCCAGCACGGCGAACGCGGTGGCGATCGGCGCGGCGGCGTTGCCGAGCCCGCTGACCACGGTGGCGGCCGTCTGGATGCGGAAGTTCCGTCCGGCCCAGGCGAACGGGCGGGGTGCGGAGGGGCCGGTGGGTGCGTCGGCGGGGGAGGCGGGGGAGGTCACCCGGAGACTATCGGCGTTCCGCCGTGCGATGTCCATCCGGTTTCCGGTGCCCGCCGTCCGGTGGGGGCGGCGCGGGCGCGCACCCGGTCGGGCGGCTCAACCGAGGTGGCCCCAGAGGAAGCTGAGCGTGCGCTGCCAGGCGATGTCGGCCTGCAGCGGGTCGTAGGTGCCGGCCAGGTCCTCGTCGTTCATGAAGGCGTGGCCGGCCGGGTAGAAGTGGATCTCCGGCCGCCGGTCGGTGGCCTCGCCGATCAGCATCGCGGCCTCGTCCACCGCCTCCTGGGGGATCGAGCGGTCCTCCTCGCCGTAGTGGCCGAGCACGTGGGCGGTCAGGCCGCGGTAGTCGTAGTCCGGGATCCTCGGCAGGCCGTAGAAGGGGACCACCGCGGCGACCCGGTCGCCCTCCTGCGCGGCCAGCACCAGGGCGAACCCGCCGCCCATGCAGAACCCGACGACGCCGACCGCGTCGCCGACCACGTGCGGCAGCCCGAGCAGGAGGTCGACCGCACCGCGCAGGTCGCGGGCGGCCCGGTCGGTCGGCAGCTCGCGCAGCATCCGGGCGGCCTCCTCGCGGTCGTGCGTGGTGGCGCCGCCGAACAGGTCCGGCGCGAGGGTGACGAAGCCCTCGGCGGCGAACCGGTCCACCATCGACACCATGTGCGAGGTCAGGCCCCACCACTCCTGGACGACCACCAGCGCCGGACCGGTGCCCTGCGGCGGCACCGCCAGGTAGCCGTGTGCCGTGCCCCCGTTGCTGGGGAAGGTGACGTTCTGCGGGGGACTGCCCATGGCCTCTCCGTGGGGTGGGCCGCGTGAACGCGGCGGGGCGGCGGGTGCGGGGACGATGCTATGCGCGGCGGCGGCGCGGCACGGGGGACGCGCACCGCGCCGATCGGGTGAGCGGCCCGGCCGTCAGCCCATCTCCTCCAGGGCCCGCCCCTTGGTCTCCCGGATGCAGAAGACCACGAACGGGATGGAGAGCAGCGCGAACCCCGCGTAGACGGCGTAGGTCGCCGACAGGTTCCAGTCGGCGAGGTCCGGGAAGGAGACGGTGATCGCCCAGTTGGCGATCCACTGCGCGGAGGCCGCCACCGACAGCGCCAGCGCCCGGATCCGGTTGGGGAACATCTCGCCGAGCAGCACCCAGACCACCACGCCCCAGGAGAAGGCGAAGCAGAACACGAAGACGTGCGCGGCGACCAGGGCGACCGTGGCGTAGGTCTGGTCGAGCGTCGCGCTGTCACCGGTGCCCTGCCGGAACGAGAACGCCCAGGCGGCGGTGCCCAGCGAGAGGGCCATGCCGGCCGAGCCCGCCAGGGCCAGCGGCTTGCGGCCGATCCGGTCGACCAGGGACATCGCCAGCACCGTGCCGATCACGTTGACGATCGAGGTGGAGAGGCTGATCAACAGGGAGTTCGACTCGTTGATGCCGACCGACTGCCAGAGGAAGGACGAGTAGTAGAAGATCACGTTGATGCCGACGAACTGCTGGAAGACCGAGGCGCCGATGCCGACCCAGACGATCGGCAGCAGCCCGAACCGCCCGCCCAGCAGGTCCTTCGCCCGCGGCTTGTGCGTGGACTCCAGCACCGCCCGGATCTCGGCGATCCGCGCGTCCAGGTCCACGTCCGGGCCCTCCACCTCGGCGAGCACCTCGCGGGCCTGCTCCTCGCGCCGGTCGGCGATCAGGTAGCGGGGCGACTCCGGGATCGCCAGCGCCATCAGCCCGTACACCAGGGCGGGGATCGCCTCCACGCCGAGCATCCACTGCCAGGCCTGGATGCCGCCGAGGTGGTTGGTGGACTCGCCGCCGGCCGCCTGGTTGAGCGCGTAGTTGGCGAGCTGCGAGACGGTGATGCCGAGCACGATCGCCAACTGCTGGAAGGAGGCCAGCCGGCCCCGGTACGCGGTCGGTGCCACCTCGGCGATGTAGGTGGGTGCGATCACCGAGGCGATGCCGATCGCGATGCCGCCGACGACCCGCCAGAAGCCGAGCAGGCCGATGCCCGGCGGGAACATCGAGCCGACGCCGCTGATCGCGAACAGCACCGCGGCCAGCAGCATCGTCCGGACCCGGCCGAGGTGGTCGGCGAGCCGGCCGGCGATCACCGCGCCGAACGCCGAGCCGAGCAGCGCGATCGCGACGACGAACGCCGTCGTGCCGTTGCCCACCTCGAAGTGCTGCTGAATGCCCGTCACCGCACCGTTGATGACGGCGCTGTCGTAGCCGAAGAGGAAGCCGCCCATCGCGGCCGCGGCCGAGATGAAGACGACGTGGCCGAGGTGGTCCTCGGCGTCCGGCGGGGAGGTGGACACGCGAGCGGCTCCTCGGCGGTCGGCGGCCCCTCTGCTCGGCCGGATGGACAGGGCACGTCCCACAGTCCATCAGTTCCGCACCCCCACCGCCCGCCGGGCCGGGCCGGCCGGGCGACGGAGGTCACCCGGACGCCGTCACCCGGATGCCCGGACACGCCGGCCCGGCCGGGAAGCGTCTTCAGAGGACGCTCGCGCGGGCAACTCGGGGGCACGTGGGGGCCTTCGCCGGGAGGTGCCCCACACGCCCCTGTGCGGTGTCCGTGCGCCCTGTGAAGACACGTCCTACGGTCGAGCGGCCCGGCCGGGGTGCGGGCCGTCGGCCGCGGCCGCCCGCAGGGCGTTGCGCCGCAGCAGCTGCGCCCGGGCGCCGGCGTCCAGCCCGGTGCCGCGCTCGGCGAGCCGGCCGGCCAGCGCAGCCTGCTCGGCCGCCGGCTTCTTGTCGTCGTACTTGAACTTGGCCCGGACCTCGCGGACCGTCAGCCGCAGCCCGCGCAGGCCGCTCAGCAGCGGCCCGAACGGCGCCTCGCCGGGGGTGACGTCGAGCGGTGCCTCCGGCTGGAAGTGCGCCGTCTGACGGCGGAGGATCTCGGCCTTGCCCGCCGCGTCCTCGACGACCGCGGCGGTGCAGTGGAAGTGCACCGAGGCGTACAGGCTCGTCGGGGTGCCCGGCTCGCCGCGCCAGTGGCCGGGCGCGTAGGCGTAGTCGTCCGTCACCGCCAGGGTGACGTGCGGGTCGGCGCGCAGCGCGGCCCAGACCGGGTTGGGCGCCGCGAGGTGGAGCAGGATCTCGCCGGCGTCCGCGTCCAGCAGGAAGTGCGTCGGGACGAGCACCGGGCCCCGTCCCTCCGGGCCGTTCGCGGCGAGCACCCCGAAGTCCCGGCCCTCGGCGAGCCAGGCGCGCCACTCGGCGTCCGTGCCGGCGTCCCAGGACCGGATCAGCACGGCTGCTCCCCGGCGACGAAGTCCGCGAGGTAGCCCGGGACGGGGCCGGTGGTGCTCGCGTGCGGCTCGGGGGCGGCGTAGACCGTGCGCACCGGCACCACGCCCGACCAGTGCGGCAGCGGGAGGTCGTCCTCGTCGTCGTTCACGCCCCCGGTGCGGGACTTGAGGGACACCTCGTCCAGGTCGAGCCGGACGACGGCCGTCGCCGCCACCTCCTTGGCGTTCGCCGGCCGGGCGTCGGCCGAGCGGCCGGGCACCGCCTGGTCGACCAGCGCGTCCAGCGCCGTCGCCAGCTCGTCCGGGTCGGTGACCTGGAAGGCCGTGCCGTGGGCGACCACCGAGCGGTAGTTGACGGAGTGGTTGAACGCCGACTTGGCCAGCACGATGCCGTCGACCAGGGTGACCGTCACGCACACCGGCAGGCCCTCGTCGGCCCCGGCGCCGCGCAGCGGCCGGCTGCCCGTCGAGCCGTGCAGGTACAGCGCGTCGCCGACCCGGGCGTAGACGGTCGGCAGGACGACGGGTGCGCCGTCGGCGACGAAGCCGAGGTGGCACACCCAGGCGCTGTCGAGGACGGCGTGCACGGCCGCCCTGTCCCAGCTGGCGCGGTCGCGCGATCGGGTGGGGACGGTGCGGGGAGTCCGGGTGTAGGCCGTGTCCGACATGACAACCTCACTGCACTAGTGCATAATCTTCTTTGTGCTAGGAGACTATCCGATCAAGGGTCGGCGGGCCAGCGAGATCGCGGCCGACGTCGAAGGGGCCGTCGCCGAGGGGCGGCTGGCGCCCGGCGCCGCGCTGCCGCCGCTGCGCGAACTCGCCGCCGAGCTGGGCGTCAATCCGAACACCGTGGCCGCCGCCTACCGGCTGCTGCGCGACCGCGGCGTGATCGAGACGGCCGGCCGCAAGGGCAGCCGGGTCCGCCCCCGCCCGGTCACCACCCCGCGCGACGAGGTCGGCATCGCCGTCCCGCCCGGCGCCCGCGACCTCTCCGCGGGCAACCCGGATCCGGCGCTGCTGCCCGCGCTCGGCCCGGCCCTCGCCGCGGCGGCGGCCGGTCCGCCCGTGCTGTACGGGCACCCGCCCGCCGATCCCGGGCTGGTCGAGCTGGCCCGGGCCTCCTTCGCCGCGGACGGCGCCCCGGCCGGCGCGATCGCGGTCTGCTCCGGCTCGCTCGACACCATCGAACGGGCCCTGCTGGCCCGGCTGCGCCCGGGCGACCTCGTCGCGGTGGAGGACCCGGGCTGGGGCAGCCTGCTCGACCTGGTGCCCGCGCTCGGCCTCAAGCCGGTGCCGGTCCGCACCGACGACGAGGGGCCGCTGCCCGTCGAGGTGGCCAATGCGCTGGCGCTGGGCGCCCGCTGCCTGATCGTCACCAGCCGGGCGCAGAACCCGACGGGCGCCGCGCTGAGCCCGGCCCGCGCCGCGGCCCTGCGCGAGGTGATCGCCGGCCGTCCGGGCATCCTGCTGATCGAGGACGACCACGGGCACGGCATGGTCGACCTGCCGTTCCAGTCGCTGGCGGCGGGGCCGGACGGCGTCCCGATCACCGAGCACCGGCTGCTGGTGCGTTCGGCGGCGAAGGCCTACGGGCCGGACTTGCGCCTCTCCGTCGCGATCGGCGACGAGGACACGGTCGGGCGCGTCCTGGGGCGGCAGCGCCTCGGCGCGGGCTGGGTCAGCCACCTGCTGCAGCGGGTCGTCGTGGAGCTGTGGCGCAGCGACGCCGCGCCGGTCGCCCGGGTCGCGGCGGCCTACGGCGAGCGCCGGGACGCGCTGCTGCGGGCGCTGGCCGCCCGCGGGGTCGCCGCGCACGGGCGCAGCGGGCTGAACGTGTGGATCCCGGTGCGGGACGAGACGGCGGCGGTGGCGGGGCTGGTGCAGCGCGGCTGGGTGGCGGCGCCCGGCGCGCGGTTCCGGCTGCACTCGGAGCCGGCGATCCGGCTCTGCGTGGCGACCTTGGAGCCCGGCGAGGCGGAGGTGCTGGCGGCGGACGTGGCGGAGGTGCTGGCGGCGGGCCGCGGCGGCGCGCGGGGGGTCTGAGCTGGGGCGGTCCCGCCGCGGCGGGGGCGAACGGACGGCGCGGGGCCGGCGCGGTGACGGTGAGGGGCCGGTGACGCAGGGAGAAACCCGGTCACTGTCCGAATTGTGGCGTGCAGATACCTGGCGGTAACAACCGCGTCCATGCCATCTTCATCGCGCCACCGGCCGGCGGTCCACCCTCACCAGCCCCGCGCACCCACAGCGCGGGGCCGTCCGCAGGAGTTTCGCCGTGCCCGAGATCCGCCCTGCCCGAAGAAGAAGCACCACCCGGAGAGTCCCCGGCGCCCGCCGGTTCGCCGCCCTGTGCGGGGCGGCGGCCCTGGCCCTGCCGATGCTGGTCACCGCCGCCGCCCCGGCCGCCGCCGCCGGTCCCACCGCCGTCGTCTCGATGGGCGACAGCTACGTCTCCGGCGAGGCCGGGCGCTGGGACGGCAACAGCGACACCGCGAGCGGCGGCCGCGACGGCACCGACCGCGCCTGGACGGGCAGCGGCTACGACCCGGCCCGGGTGTACGGCAGCACCTACACCTCCGGCTGCGACCGCTCCGACTCCGCCGAGGTCCGTTCCGCCTCCGGCGTCGCCCAGACCCAGATCAACCTCGCCTGCTCCGGCGCCACCTCCGCCAACGTGTTCCGTGCCGCGAACGGCGGGCAGTCCTTCAAGGGCGAGGCCCCGCAGGCCGACCAGCTGGCCGCCGTCGCCGCGCAGAACACCGTCAAGCTGATCACCCTCTCCGTCGGCGGCAACGACCTGGGCTTCGGCGACGTGATCTCCACCTGCGTCCAGGACTACGAGATCTGGTGGTCCTACTGCCACGACGACCAGCAGGCCGCCGTGGACGCGAAGATGGACGCCGCGATGGCCGGGGTCGGCAAGGCCGTGGACGAGGTCCGCGCGGTGATGTCCGCCGCCGGCTACACGTCCTCCTCGTACCGGCTGGTGCTGCAGTCCTACCCGTCGCCGATCCCGCGCAGCAGCGAGAACCGCTACCCGGAGAGCGGCTGGAGCCGCACCAACACCGGCGGCTGCCCGTTCTGGAACCTCGACGCCGACTGGGCCCGGGACTCACTCGTCCCGCAGATCTCTGACCGGCTGGCCGCCGTCGCCGCCGCTAAGGGCGTGCAGTTCCTCGACCTGCGGGACCTCCTGCAGGGCCGCGAGGTCTGCTCGACCGCGACCCGGCTGGCGACTCCCGGCACCCTGCCGTCGGCGACCACCAGCGAGTGGGCCCGCTTCCTCGACATGGGCACCACCACCCAGGGCACCCTGCAGGAGTCCTTCCACCCGAACCACTACGCGCAGCTGGCCCTCGGCCGCTGCCTGACCCTGCTGAACGCGCAGCCGACCGGCAACTGGTCCTGCCGCAACACGCCCGGACGGGACGCCTCCGGGACGTACCTGACGGCCCGCTAGCGGGGCTCAGCGCACGGCGCCGCGCATCAGCTTGCCCTCCGTGGACAGCAACCCGGAGCGGTAGTCGAAGCGCGGCGCCGCCGCGAACATCAGGTACAGGTACTTGGGGTTCTCCGCGAACCAGTAGCCCGGCGTCAGGTCGCCGCGCCGCAGCGGGGCGGCGGTGACGTCCTCCGCCACGGTGTAACCGCCCGGCACCCGCAGGTGCTCCCGCAGCCCGGCGAAGTAGCCGTAGGCGGTCTCCTTGTACCGCCGGTCGCCGGTGAGCATCCACAGGTCGAAGGAGGAGTTGACGTACTCGGGCCGCAGGTCGTTGCGGGCCGAGCGGACGGTGGCGTCGCCGTAGTCGATGGCCTCCGGCACCACCGCGTTGTTGTCCAGGACCATCGTCCAGGTGTTGTAGTAGTCCACCGCCGCGTCCATGTCCCCGCCCTTGCCGAGCAGGCCCGGGTAGAAGGAGCCGAGCTCGGAGGCGCCGCGGCCGGTGGTCCGGCCGGTCGCGTAGTCGACCTGCTTGTACCAGGCGTAGCCGCCCCGGCGCTCCAGCTGGTAGCGGAGCACGGAGCCGGTCAGCAGCCGGTACCAGTCGCCGAGTTCGCCGTCGCCGAAGAGCTCGGCGCCGGCCCACAGGTACTCGTAGTAGGAGTCGACCGGCGGGTTGGGGACGCAGGAGGTGGTGTCCGTCCAGCGGCCGGTCTCGATGTTCAGCGAGGTGCCGAGCAGGCCGAGGGCCGAACGCCGGTCGAAGACCGCCCGCATGGCGCGCTTCGCCGCGTCCCAGTACTTCTGCTTGCCCGCCAGCTGCGAGAGCATGCCGAACTCGAGGATGTTGGAGCCGATCTCGGCGAGCGGGCTGGTGTTGCCGGAGACCGCCCCGGTGCGCAGGTTGACGTACCGGTAGGGCATGCCGGTGGGGGAGCGGGTGAAGGCGGGCAGCAGCCGGTCCGCGAGTTCGCGGCAGCGGTCCAGCAGCGGCTGCCGGCCGGTGCAGAGGTAGCCGGCGACCAGGCCGCCGACCAGCCGGATGATCGTCTCGAAGACCTGGACGTCGGCGTCCTGGGCCGGGTCGAGCTCGCGCTCGATCCAGTCGGCGGCGAGCGCGACCTCGTCGTCGAGCTCCATGAGCCACAGGGTGTCCAGCGCCTCGACGATGGACAGGCCGAAGGTGCGCCCGTCGGCGAAGAAGTCGTTGCGCCCGCCGGAGACCGGCCGGACCTCGTCGTAGCCCCAGGCCGCCTGCTTGTACCCCTCCCAGCTGTGCACGAACTCGTCGCGGACCTCCCGCGCGGCCACCGCGTCGTCCGGCATCCCGGCGGCGGGGGCGGCGAGTGCCGTCGCGGCGGCGGGTCGGGCGAGCGCGGCCCCGGCGGTGGCCACGGCGGCGGCGGAGAGCACGGTACGGCGGCGGGGCAGGGAGAGTGATCGCATGCTGCCGGACGGTAGTCATGCGGACCCTCCGTGGTCCGACAATCACCCCAGGACGCGTGTCGGTGCTACCGCCCAGGTCAGGGCGGTAGCGCCGGCTCCGGTTCGACTGCCGGATTCACCCGACAGGTGCGCTGACCCTCCGTCAGGTGGCGGATCCCTTCGCGAGCAGCATCTGCGCGTGCTCACGGACCTGGTCCTTCGTCAGATAGGCGTCGGTGTACTCGAAGTCCTGCAGCCGGGCGGGCTGCCGGGCGAGGAACCCGGTGCGGACGAAGTCGTCGCCCGCGGTGGCGTTCAGCAGCCAGTTGGCGCCGACGCGGAACTTGCCGGAGTTGGTCCGCATCGCCATCAGGTGGTACCCGCGGGCGACCAACTGGGCCGGCACGCCGTGCAGTTCGACGCCCACCGGCTTGGAGACGGCGTCCTTGCCGCCGAGGTCGACGACCAGGCCGAGGTCCTTGTGGTAGTAGGGCTCCAGCGGCTGGTTGTGCATCGCGGCGACGACGTTGTCGGCGACCGCCTTGCCCTGCCGGGCCGCGTGCTGGGCGGTGGGCGGGCAGACCGCGCCGTCGCCCTTGGCGAGGTCCGGCACCGCGGCGGCGTCGCCGAGGGCGAACACCCCGTCGAACTGCGGGACCCGCATCTCCGCGGTCACCGCGATCCGGCCCCGCACGGTCTCCGCGTCCAGCGTGCCGATCAGCGGGCTGGCGACCACGCCGGCCGTCCAGATCAGGGTCCGGCAGGGCAGCAGCCGGCCGTCGGTGAACTTGACGTTCTCGGCGCCGACCTCGGCCACCGACACCCCGAGCGAGACCTCGATCCCGCGTCCGCGCAGGATCTCCAGCGCCGTGGTGCCGAGCTTGTCGCCGAGCTCGGGCATCAGCTTCGGAGCGATGTCGATCAGGTGCCACTTGATCAGCCGCGGGTCCAGCCGCGGGTAGCGACGGATCGCCGCCGTGGTCAGCCGCTGCAGGCAGGCCGCCGTCTCGGTGCCCGCGTAGCCGCCGCCGACCACCACGAACTGCAGCCGGGACTCCCGCTCGCGCTGGTCCAGCGTGGTCGAGGCGAGGTCCAGCTGCGCGATCACGTGGTCGCGCACGTACGCGGCCTCGGCCAGCGTCTTCATGCCGCGCGCGTAGTCCCGCAGCCCGGGGATGTCGAAGGTGCGGGTCACGCTGCCGGGGGCGAGCACCAGGTGGTCGTAGCGTTCGGCCACCACCTCGTCGGTGATCTTGCGGACCACGATCACCTTGGACCGCGGGTCCACCCCGATCGCGCCGCCCGGCACGATGTGGGTGCGCCGCAGCGTCCGGCGCAGCGAGACCGCCACCGACTGCGGGGTGAGCACCCCCGCCGCGACGTGCGGCAGCAGCGGCAGGTAGAGCTGGTAGCTGAACGGGGTGACCAGGGAGATCTCGGCCTCCGCCGGCGCCAGCTTGCGCTCCAGGCGGCGTGCACACTCCAGGCCGGCGAAGCCGCCGCCCACGATGACGATCCTCGGTCGCTCCATCGTCCATCCCTTACGTGCTCGTCCGTGCCGTGCCGGGACATCGTTTTCCCCCAAACTCGCACGGACGAACGGGGCCTGCCACCGCAGCACGGCACGGGGAGTAGCCGGGCGCCGATAGGCTGGCCGGATGCTCCCCGAGGTGACGGCGGTCCGGTACGTGGCGCCACTGCGAGAAGGCGGCTCGATGCCCGGCCTGGTCGAGGCCGACGACCGGCGGCTGTACGTGCTGAAGTGGTGCGGCGCCGCGCAGGGCCGCAAGGCGCTGATCGCCGAGGTGCTGGCCGGGGAGCTCGGCCGGGGCCTCGGACTGCCCGTGCCGGAGCTGGTGCTGCTCGACCTCGACCCGGTGCTCGCCCGCAGCGAGCCCGAGCACCAGATCCAGGACCAGATGCGGGCCAGCGGCGGCGCGAACCTCGGCATGGCCTTCGTCAGCGGCGCCCTCAACTTCGACCCGCTCTGCTTCGACGTCGACCCCGCGCTCGCCGGGCGGGTGCTCTGGTTCGACGCCTTCGTCGGCAACGTCGACCGGTCCTGGCGCAACCCCAACATGCTGATGGCCGCCGGCGGGCTGCGGCTGATCGACCACGGGGCCACCCTGATCTTCCATCACCACTGGGCCGGATCCGCCGCCTGGGCGGGCCGCCGCTACGACGCGGCCGACCACGCCCTGCTGCCCGCGGCCCCCGACCTCAAGGCCGCCGACGCCGAACTCGCCCCGCTCGTCCCGGCGGCCCTGGAGACCGCGGTCGCCGCCGTCCCCGAGGTGTGGCTGGCCGACGAACCCGGCTTCGACACGCCCGACGCGGTCCGCGCCGCGTACCGCGACCTGCTGACGGCCCGGCTGGCGGGCCGCCGCGACTGGCTTCCGGAGGTGGCCGGCTGATGGCCGAGTCGACGCGCGACGACTACGAGTACGCGGTGATCCGCGCCGTGCCCCGGGTGGAGCGCGGCGAGTTCATCAACGTCGGGGTACTCCTCTACTGCCGGCAGTCCGGCTACCTGGGCGCCCGGACCCACCTCGACCAGGGCCGGCTGCTCTCGCTCGACCCGGTCGCGGACGTCCACGCGCTGCGCCGCGCCCTGCACGGCGTGGAGGCCGTCTGCGCGGGCGGCGGGGCCGCCGGGCCCGCGGCCGGCGACAGCCCCGGGCAGCGGTTCCGCTGGCTGACCGCGCCGCGCAGCGCCGTCCTGCAGCCCGGTCCGGTGCACACCGGGCTGACCGGCGACCCGGAGGCCGAGCTGCGGCACCTCTTCGAGCAGTTGGTGCTCTGACGGGCCGTGCGGACGCGCGGCCGGTGTGCCGCGCGCCACGCAGTGGTTGCCGTGCTCGAATCTTGAGCCGCTGAAGAATACCGGCGTACGCTGACCGCATGGCCACGACAGCGTCCACCACCGCACCGTCCACCGCCGACCTGATGGAGTCGATGGCGGCCGTCGGTGCCGCCTACTTCCAGGACTTCGCCGCCGCGGCCGCCCGGCACGGGCTCAGCTCCTCGCAGGCCAAGGCGCTCAAGGCCGTTCAGGAGCCGGTGCCGATGCGCGCGCTGGCCGGCCGGCTCGGCTGCGACGCCTCCAACGTCACCGGCATCGTCGACCGGCTGGAGGCGCTCGGCCTCGCCCACCGCGAGGCCGCGGCCGGCGACCGCCGGGTCAAGATCGTCGGCATCACCGGTCAGGGCCGCGAGGTCCTCGACCTGATCCGCGCCGACATGGTCCGCACCCACGAGGCCTTCGCCAGCCTGGACGCCGAGCAGCGCACCGCCCTCCAGGAGCTGTGCCGCCAGGTGCTGCCGCTGCTCGCCGACCGCTGAGCCGTACGCGCGGGCGGCGCGGGCCGCGCGGACCTCGGCTGTTAGGCTTGCCCAGCGTGAGCGCGAAGCCCCAGATCCCCAATGTCCTGGCCAACCGGTACGCCTCGGCGACCCTGGCCCAGCTCTGGTCCCCCGAGCACAAGGTGGTCCTCGAGCGCCACCTGTGGCTCGCCGTCCTCAAGGCCCAGCAGGACCTCGGCATCGAGGTCCCGGCCGGCGCCGTCGCCGACTACGAGCGCGTGATCGACCAGGTCGACCTCGAGTCGATCGCCGCCCGCGAGCGGATCACCCGGCACGACGTCAAGGCCCGCATCGAGGAGTTCAGCGACCTCGCCGGGCACGAGCAGATCCACAAGGGCATGACCTCGCGCGATCTCACCGAGAACGTCGAGCAGCTGCAGATCCGCCAGTCCCTGGAGCACGTCCGGGACCGCACCGTCGCCGTCCTCGTCCGCCTCGGCCGGCTCTCCGCCCAGTACGGCGAGCTCGTCATGGCCGGCCGTTCGCACAACGTCGCCGCCCAGGCGACCACCCTCGGCAAGCGCTTCGCGACCGTCGCCGACGAGCTGCTCGTCGCCTTCCGCCGCCTCGAGGAGCTCATCGCCCGCTACCCGCTGCGCGGCATCAAGGGCCCGGTCGGCACCGCCCAGGACATGCTCGACCTGCTGGGAGGGGGCAGCCAGGGCACTGACAAGCTCGCCGAGCTGGAGCGCCGGGTCGCCGGCCACCTCGGCTTCGACCACGTGCTCACCAGCGTCGGCCAGGTCTACCCGCGCTCGCTGGACTTCGAGGTCGTCTCCGCCCTCGTCCAGCTCGCCGCCGCCCCCTCCAGCCTCGCCAAGACCATCCGCCTGATGGCCGGCCACGAGCTGGTCACCGAGGGCTTCAAGGCCGGCCAGGTCGGCTCCTCGGCGATGCCGCACAAGATGAACACCCGCTCCTGCGAGCGCGTCAACGGCCTCGCCGTCATCCTGCGCGGGTACGCCTCCATGACCGCCGAGCTCGGCGGCGACCAGTGGAACGAGGGTGACGTCTCCTGCTCCGTCGTCCGCCGGGTCGCCCTGCCGGACGCCTTCTTCGCCTTCGACGGCCTGCTGGAGACCTTCCTGACCGTCCTCGACGAGTTCGGCGCCTTCCCCGCCGTCATCGAGGCCGAGCTCGACCGCTACCTCCCGTTCCTCGCCACCACCAAGGTGCTGATGGGCGCGGTGCGGGCCGGCGTCGGCCGGGAGACCGCGCACGAGGTCATCAAGGAGCACGCCGTCGCCTCCGCGCTCGCCATGCGCGAGGGCGCCCGCGAGAACGCGCTGCTCGGCCGGCTCGCCGAGGACGAGCGCATCCCGCTCGACCGGGCCGCCCTGGACGCGCTGCTCGCCGACCGGCTCTCCTTCACCGGCGCGGCCGGCGCCCAGGTCGCCGAGGTGGTCCGCCGGATCGAGGCCGTCGCGGACGCCTACCCGGAGGCCGCGAAGTACGCCCCGGGCGACATCCTGTAGGGATCCGCGCCAGAACACGCGCCCCCAGGGGCGCGGGGAACTGCACAGTCCGGGATCGGGCATCGTGACGGATTCGGGCCCGCCCCTGGTCCGTACGGTGAGCCGCACCCGGGTTGCGCAGTTCCCCGCGCCCCTGTTTTTGCTTGCTCCTGACGTGCGGAGTGGCCCGCATCCGGATCGCGCAGTTCCCCGCGCCCCCGGGGTGAGGCGCTGCAGTTCCCCGCGCCCCGGGGTGAGCGCCTTTGCGCGTGGTCATCCGGGGTCGGTGCGTTTGGCGGGGTGGCCGGGGTCGATGGGCGGGGTGGTGGTGTCGCAGCGCCAGCCGCAGTTCGGCTCGGCGATCTCCCGTTCCGGCTCCAGGGCGTCGCTGCGCACGGTCGCCAGCGCCAGCAGCCCGCCCGCCGCGAGCAGTCCGGCGCAGATCGTCATCGCCGTCTCGAAGGCGTCGTCCACCTCGGCCGGCACCCGGTAGGCGTTGCCGCTGAGGCCTGCCAGGGCGGGCAGTGCCGCGACCGCCAGCAGGCCCGCGGCCCGGGCCGCCGCGTTGTTGACGCCGCTCGCGATGCCGGCCCGCCGCACGTCCACCGCCGCGAGCACGGTCGCCGTCAGTGGCGCCACCAGCAGGGTCATCCCGCAGCCGAGCACCGTCACCGCGGGCAGCACGTCGGCCCAGTAGGAGGCGTCCGGGCCGATCCGCAGCATCAGCAGGACGCCGGCCGCGCAGATGACCGGCCCGAGGAACAGCGGCAGCCGGGGGCCGACGGCCCGGCCCAGGCGGCCCGCGCGGCTGGAGAAGGCCAGCATCAGCACGGTGATCGGCACCAGCGCGACCCCGGCCGTCAGCGGGCTGAACCCGGACACCACCTGGAGCTGCACGGTCAGCAGCAGGAAGACGCCGCTGAAGGCGCCGTACACGCACAGGGTCACCAGGTTCACCGAGGTGAACAGCCGGGACGAGAACAGCTCCAGCGGGAGCATCGGCTCCTCGGCCCGCCGTTCCACCAGGACGAAGGCCACCCCGAAGAGCACCCCCAGCAGGCCGGCGACCGGCGCGAACGGGCTGCTCGTGTCGGTCAGCGCGTACGTCACCCCGGCGAGGGCGAGGGCGGCGAGCACCGCGCCCGGTACGTCGAACCGTCCCGAGCGGTCGGGGTCGCGGGTCTCCGGCACGTGGCGGCCGGCCACCGCGATCACCGCCACCGCGACCGGCACGTTGATCAGGAAGATCCACCGCCAGCCCGGGCCGTCGACCAGCCAGCCGCCCAGGAACGGTCCGACGGCGGCGGCCACGCCGCCCAGTCCGGACCAGGCGCCGACCGCCGCGCCCCGGTCGTCGGGGTGGAAGACGGCCTGCAGCATGGCCAGCGAACCGGGTGTCAGCAGTGCCCCGCCGATGCCCTGCAGCGCCCGTGCCGCGATCAGCACTTCGATGGTGGGTGCCGCCGCGCAGATCGCCGAGGCCGCCGCGAACCAGGCCACGCCGATCAGGAAGACCCGCCGCCGGCCGTACCGGTCGCCCAGCGAGCCGCCGAGCAGGATCAGTGCCGCCAGGGTCAGCAGGTAGGCGTTGACCGTCCACTGGAGGGCGGCCAGCGAGGCGTCGAGGTCCTCGCCGATCCGTGGCAGTGCCACGTTCACCACCGTGCCGTCCAGCATCGCCATGCCGGAGCCGAGGACCGTCGCCAGGAGCACCCAGCGTGCCCGCGGGGTGCCCATCCGGATCGCCTGTGCCGTCCGATCGCCGCTCATCCTTCGATCCTGCGCCGCACCCGGCCCCTTCTGCACCCCCCACCGCCCGGCGGCCACCGCCGTGCCCGCGGCGCCCCGCACCGCGACCGGCCGTGCGCCGCGGTGTTCCGGGGCGGCGGCCCGGTGAGCACCTACGCTGGGCGCATGTCCGCCCCGGGCCCCGACTGGGCCGCCATCGCGCCGGGCTGGGACCCGGCCGCCCGTACCGACCAGGACGACGAGGCCGCCGAGGCGGAGCTCGCGGCGATCGGCCGCACCGCCGGGCGGGTCGCCGGCGGCGGGATCCGGGCCGCCGTCCTCGGGGTGAACGACGGCCTGGTGACCAACCTCTGCTTCATCCTCGGCATCGCCGGGGCCTCCGTGGACGCGGCGACCGTGCGGCTGTCCGGGCTCGCCAGCCTGGTCGCCGGGGCGCTGTCGATGGCGGCCGGCGAATGGGTGTCCGTCCGCGGCCAGCGCGAGGTCGCCCAGGGGATGGAGGCCTCGCTGCAGGACGCGTGGCGGCACTCCCCGCCGGTGGTGATGGCCCACCTGGCCCGCAGCCTGCGCGAGCGGGGCCTCGACCCGGTCACCGCCGTCCGCGCCACCCGCGGCGTCGTGTCGGCCGGCCGGACGGCCCGGCAGACCAGCCTGCGCATCCTGTTCGGCGTCGGCGCCGAGGACGCCGGCTCGCCCGCGGTGGCCGCGGCCAGCTCGCTGCTGCTCTTCGCGCTCGGTGCGCTCGTCCCGCTGGTGCCGTGGTTCGTCACCGAGGGCACCGCCGCGGTCGCCGCCTCCGCCGCGGTGACGGCCCTGGCCTCGCTGGCGGTCGGTGCCGCCCTCGGCCTCGGCTCGGGCCGCAGCGCGGTGCGCACCGCCGTGCGGCAGTTGCTCATCGTCGCCGCCGCCTCGGCCGTCACCTACGCGCTCGGCACGGTGGCCGGCGACGCCGTGCTCTGACCCGGACGGGCGGCGGGGTTCAGTCGAGCAGGCCGGCGCGGCGCCAGTGCGGGGCCGTCCGGTGGTCGACGACGCCGAGGTCGGTGAAGAACGCGAGCGCCTTGCGGGCCCAGTCGACGCGGGCCAGCCGCCAGTGCTCGTTGGCCGCGGCGGCGCGTTCCGCCGCGCGGACGTCCAGGCCGGAGAGGGCGTACACCCGGGGGTGGACGAGCTCCGCGACGGCGAGCCGGGCCAGCACCAGCAGGCCGCGCCGGAAGACCGCGCGCCGGGCCGGGCCCATCCGCGCCCAGATCCGCTCCAGCTCGGGCTTGGCGTAGCCGATGTGCCGGGCCTCCTCGACGACGTGGATCCGTGCCACCGCCCGGGCCAGCGGCTGCAGCGACTCGTCGCGGACCATCTCCCGCTGCATCGCGTCGGTGAACTCCTCCACGAAGATCGCGCCGGCGAAGGTGATCGCGGTGTCGTTCAGCAGGAAGTGCAGCTTGCCGCGCCGGTGCGCCTTGGCCGTGGGCCGGGCCGACGGGTAGCCGGTGGCGGCGATGTACCGGGCGAACATGGTGGAGTGCCGGCACTCGTCGGCGACCTCGGTCAACGCGTACTGCGCGTGCCGGGTGGTCAGGTCGCCCTCGTAGACGTGCCGGATCAGGCCCTCCATCAGCACCAGCTCGAACCAGATGCCGGCCGCGGTCGCGGAGGCCAGCTGGTGGACGCTGAGGCGGGCCTGCTGCCGCGGCGTCAGGGACTCCCACAGCGGGGTGCCGTAGAGGGTGACGCGGTGCTGCGGCAGGGCGAAGTGGTCCGGGTCGATCGGCGCGTCCCAGTCGATCTCGGTCAGCGGGTCGAAGGAGTGGCGGGCGGAGGCGCGCAGCAGCCGGGCGGCGTTCTGTTCGCGGCGGTCGGCGTGCGGGGCGGGGGCGGTGTCGCGCATCGGTCGGCTCCGGTGGGGTCGGGGGCGTTCGGGATCGGCTGCACCGACGGGAGCAGTGAACCAGTTAGACGGTCTGTCAACAAGGGGTCGCGCGCGGGTCGGCCCGGCTTTGGCGACACTGGTCCCATGGAGCCGGTCGCGGCCTTGGAACGCATCGCCTTCCTGCTGGAGCGCGAGGACGCCTCCCCGTACCGGGTGAAGGCCTTCCGCACCGCGGCCGAGGCCGCCCGCACGCTGCCCGCCGGGCCGGTCGACGCCGCCCGGGCCGCCCGGCTGCCCGGCGTCGGCCCGAAGACCGCCCGGGTGATCGCCGAGGCCTCGGCCGGGCGCGTCCCCGGCTACCTCGCCGAACTGGAGGAACGCGCCGGGCCGCTCGCCGAGGGCGCCGACGCACTGCGGGCCGCCCTCAAGGGCGACTGCCACCTGCACTCCGACTGGTCCGACGGCGGCAGCCCGATCGAGGCGATGGCCCGCACCGCCCGCGACCTCGGCCACGCCTGGGCCGTCCTCACCGACCACTCGCCCCGGCTGACCGTCGCCCGCGGCCTCAGCGCCGAACGGCTGCGCGAGCAACTGGACGTGGTCGCCGCCCTCGACCGCGAACTCACGCCCTTCCGGCTGCTCACCGGCATCGAGTGCGACATCCTCGACGACGGCTCACTGGACCAGGACGAGGACCTGCTGGCCGAACTCGACCTGGTGGTCGCCTCCGTCCACTCCAGACTGCGGATGGACCGCGCCCCGATGACCCGCCGCCTGCTCGCCGCCGTCCGCAACCCGCTGGTCGACGTCCTCGGTCACTGCACCGGCCGGCTGGTCGGCGGCCGCACCCGCCCCGAGTCGCAGTTCGACGCCGAGGCGGTCTTCGCGGCCTGCGCCGAGTCCGGCACCGCCGTCGAGATCAACTGCCGCCCCGACCGCCGCGACCCGCCGACCCGGCTGCTGCGCCTCGCGATCGACACCGGCTGCGTCTTCGCGATCGACAGCGACGCGCACGCCCCCGGCCAGCTCGACTGGCAGCAGTACGGCTGCGCCCGCGCCGCCGACGAGGGGCTGGAGCCGGAGCGGATCGTCAACACCCGCCCGGCCGAGGAACTGCTCGCCTGGACGGCCGCCTGACGGCTGCGCCGCCCGTTCAGGCGGTGAGCCGCTCCCGCAGGTGGCCGAGGGTCTCGTCCTTGATGCCGAGCCCGGCGCGGGCGTAGCTCTCGACGTCGCCCCAGCCGTCCTCGACCGCCTGCCGGGCCGCCTCCAGGTACGCGGGGTGCGCGCCGAACACCGCGTCGGCGATCTCAGGGTCGCCGCCCGCGGCGGTGAACTCCGCGATCACCGGTGCGAACGCGGCCTGCACCGCGACACCGACCGACAGGTACTCGTCGGTGACCGTCCGGTCGTCCGCGCCGAGCAGCAGCAGGACGAGCGCCGCCCCCCAGCCGGTGCGGTCCTTGCCCGCGGTGCAGTGGAACAGCACCGGACCGCCGTCCCGGTGCGCGAGCGCGGTCAGCAGCTGGCGGTACGACTGCCGGGCGGACTCGGCCGTCACGAAGGAGCGGTAGTCCGCGGCCAGCGCCCGGGCGGCCCGGCCGCCGCGGAACTCCCGGTTGGCGAGCGCGGGGTCGGCGAAGGCGAGGGCCAGCCGGGCGGCGGTGCCGGTGCCCGCCGGGTCGGCCATCACGTCGGCGACCAGCAGGTGCGCCCCGCCGGGCACCCGGTCGGGGCGGGCGGTGCGCTCCCGCTCGGTGCGCAGGTCCACGACGGTCCGCACGCCGAGGGCGGCGAAGGCCGGGTCGCAGGTGAGGTCCAGGCGGTCGAGGCCGCCGGAGCGGAACGCCAGGCCCTGGCGGACCCGGCCGCCGGGCAGCGCGATGCCACCGAGGTCGCGCAGGTTGGCGACGGTGCTGGAGCGCACGATCTGCGAGCACTGCATGGCTACCTCCCGGCAGGGGACGCGACTCATCTGCACGCTAGGCCCTGCCGTGACCGGTCGCTCGCGGAGCGCGTCCGGCCGGGCGGACGCCGGCCGGCGGTGGGGCGCGCAGGGGGCGCACGCCGGCGTACCGGGCGCGTGCCGTCCGTGCCTCGCGCGCCGCATTGCCCCACGGACCGTCAGGCGGCAGTGTGTGTCGGGGCTCACACAGGGTGGGCGGAGGAAGGACGGTACCGCCGGACATGGCAGCCAAGATCCTGATCGTCACCGGTGACGCGGCGGAGTCGCTGGAGGTGTTCTACCCCTACCAGCGGCTGCGCGAGGAGGGGTACGAGGTGCACATCGCCGCGCCCGCCAAGAAGACGCTGCAGTTCGTGGTGCACGACTTCGTGGACGGCTTCGACACCTACACCGAGAAGCCCGGCTACACCTGGCCCGCCGACGTCGCCGTCGCCGACGTCGACCCGGCCGACTACGTGGCCCTGGTGATCCCCGGCGGCCGCGCCCCCGAGTACCTCCGCAACAACGCCGACGTGCAGCGCATCGCCGCACACTTCTTCCAGGAGGACAAGCCGGTCGCGCAGATCTGCCACGGCCCGCTGATCACCCTGGTCGGCGGCACCCTCAACGGCCGCACCACGGCCGCCTACCCGGCGCTGGAGCCGGACGTCGAGGCGGGCGGCGCCGACTTCGTCGACGGCGAGGCCGTGGTCGACGGCGTCGTGGTCTCGGCCCGCGCCTGGCCCGACCACCCGGCCTGGATGCGCGCCTTCGTCGAGGTGCTGCGCGAGAAGGCGCCGGTCGAGTAGGACGACCCGCCCCGCCCGGAGACTCCGGGGGGCGGCCCGCCGGCACCGGGCCGACGGGCCGCCCCCGTGTCGGGGCCCGGGCATTGGCCGGCCGGCCGTCAGAGCCGATCGGCCCAGGGCGGGTTGGGCCCGGCGACACCGCAGGTCAGTGCCGCCACCTCGGCTGCGAAGCGGCACGCCTCGGCCACGGCGGGCACCGTGAGCCCGTCCAGCCGCCCGCCGAGCAGGCCCTGCGCGTCCAGCCGGTGCAGCAGCCCGGCCGTGAACGCGTCCCCGGCGCCGACGGTGTCCACCACCTCCACCGGTCGGGCGGGTACGGCGATCCGCTCCCCGTTCAGCGAGGCCAGCGCACCCTGCGGGCCGAGCGTCACCACCACCAGCGGCACGCCGTCCTCGTGGAACCGGTCGCAGACCGCCTCCACCCCGCTCTCCGGGAAGAGGTGCCCGACGTCGTCCGCGCTCAGCCGCAGGACGTCCGCCAGTGCGCACCAGCGCGGCAGCCGCTCCCGGTAGATCGCCGGATCGACCAGCAGCGGACGGACGTTGGGGTCGATCGACACCGTCGCGGCCGCCGCGGCCCGGGCCAGGTGCGCCTCGATCGCCGGCCCGCCCGGGTCCCGCACCAGGGCCAGCGAGCCGGCGTGCACGCAGACCGGCCCGGCCGGTGGCACGGCCGCCAACTCGGCCTCCGTCCACTGCCAGTCCGCCGTGCCCTCGGCGTGGAACGAGAAGCTGGCCCGCCCCTCGCCGTCCACCTCGGCGACCGCCAGGGTGCTCGGCTCCGCCGCCGCCACGCAGCCCGACAGGTCGACCCCGGAGCCGGCCAACTGGGCCCGGAACAGCCGCCCGAAGACGTCGTCCGCCAGCCGCGCCCGGAACGCCACCGGGGTGCCCAGCCGGGCCAGTGCCACCGCGGTGTTGGCCGGCCCGCCGCCCGGGTGCACCCGCAGTGCCAGTTCGCCGGGCCCGCTCAGGGCGGCATCGGTGAAGGCGTCGGCGACGCACTCGCCGATCACGGTGACGCGGACCGGACTGCTGGGCACGGCGGGACCTCCTGGGCGCGGCGGTGAGGAGGCCATCATGCCGGGTGGGCGGCCCCGTCGAGCAGCGCGGCGACGAACCGCCGCCGCGGCACGGGGTGTTCGCCGAACCACCGGCCGAGCCGGTGGACGGCGTCCGGCAGTTCCAGCCGCCGGTGGTCGGACCGCGCCGCCAGTGCCCGCCCGACCGCCGCGGTCACCTCGACGGGGATCACCTCGTCGCGGCCGGGCACGGCCAGCACCGATCGCCCGCCGAAGCACTCCAGTGCGGTCAGCGCCGCCGAGTCCCGCCAACCGCCGGGCCGCCTGATGATCCCGGTGAAGCCCGCGCCGAAGGGCACCGGCCAGGCCTCCCGCGCGTACACCGCCGGGGCGCACAGCCCGACGGCCCGGACCCGCGGCCCGTACCGCGCCGTCAGGTCGGCGACCGTCTGCCCGCTCATGCTGAATCCGACCAGCACCAGCCCCTCGCCGCCGGCGTGCCGGTCGATCAGGGCGGCGGCCTGCCGCAGCCGGCGCTCCAGCGACAGGTCCGCGAGTCGTCCGGAACTCGCGCCGTGCCCGGAGAAGTCCAGGGCGAGGGCGCGGCAACCCCGTGCGGCGAGGTCGCCGAGCAGCGGCAGCAGGGGGCCGCTGTCGCTGTCGCCCGCGCCGTGCAGCGCGACGGCGGTGAGCCCGTTCGGGGCGTCGGGTGCGAGGGCGACGGCGGCGAGCCGCTCGCCGTCGGCGTCGACCGGGAACCGTCGGGGCCGGCGGCCCTCGGAGGGGAGGCGTTCCACGGACCGGGCGACGTCCGGAGCGGCCGGGCGGTTCCTCCGGGGTGCCGTTCCTCCGGGGTGCCGGGCCGGCCGATCGGGTGAAGGGTGGAGGCATGGCAGAGCAACCGGAAGCCGTGCTGAAGCTGTTCGCCGACGCGCAGGACACCTTCGGCCGGCACGTGCGCAGGGCCGCCGCCCACGACGCCTGGGAGGCGCCGACGCCCTGCACCGAGTGGACCGTCCGCGACCTGGTCGGCCACCTCACCTCCGAGCACCTGTGGGTGCCGCCGCTGCTGGCGGGCCGCACGGTCGCGGAAGTCGGCGACCGCTTCGACGGCGACGTGCTCGGCGACGACCCGGTGGCGGCCTGGACGGCCGCCGCCGAGGCGTCCCGCGCCGCCTTCGACGCCTCCGGCGCGCTGGGGCGGACCGTCTCGCTCTCGTACGGCGACCGCCCCGCCGAGGGCTACTGCCGGGAGATGACGGTCGACGCGATCATCCACGCCTGGGACCTGGCCGTCGGGGTCGGCGCCGACCTCGCCATGGACCGGGCGGCCGCCGGGTTCGCGCTCGCCGAGCTCGAGGCGTACGGCGGCGACCTCTCCTCCTCCGGGGTGTTCGGCCCGGCCGTGCCGGTGCCCGAGGACGCCGACACGCAGGCCAGGCTGCTCGGCCTCGCCGGCCGCGACCCGGCCGACCCGCTGCACACGGGCGGCTGACCGGGTGCGGCCGGCGCCGCCGGCCCGCGGCGGTCAGCAGCTGCGCAGACCGGGCACCTGGTTGAGCAGCTGTGCTCGCGCCGAGGTGAACCGGGCGTACGCCTCCGTCCGCTCGGCGCCGGGGCGGAAGACCGCCACCCGGTGGCAGTTCTGGAAGGCGATCCGCACGCCGAAGTGCCGCTCCAGGCTGCCGCGGATGGCGTCACTGGCCATGGCGCGCAGCAGCTGCCCGCGCTCCTCGTCCGTCGGTGCGGTGGTGTTGTCGGCGAACTCGGCGGGGGAGTCCTGCAGTTCGCCGCTGAGCTCGGCGACCGTGCGGTAGGCGTACGGCAGGGAGGTGCGGACGGTCTCGACGAACTCCGCCTCCTCCACCTCGCCGTGCTCGGCCTTCTCCAGCAGGGCGGCGGGGACGTTCAGGGACATGCGGGTGCTCCTCGGCTGTGCGGGGTCGGTCGGGGACGGTGGTTCGCCCGATTCTGAAAGTGAAATTCATTTCCAGCAAGCGTCATCCTGAACACCGCTTGACGGACTGTCAAGCCGCCGCTGCGCCGAACGGGTGCCGGGTCGCGCCGCACACCGGCCGTTCCTAGGCTGGGGGCGAGGAGGTGTCCCGGTGGACGAGCACACGAGTGGCGGCACCGATCGGCGGATCCTGGACCGGATCGGTGAGATGGTCGCGGCCGAACGCGAGCTGCGGACGATGCTGGCCGAAGGACGGATCGACCCGGCCAGCGAGCGGCAGCGGCTGCGCGAGCTGGAGGCGGAGCTCGACCAGTGCTGGGACCTGCTCCGGCAGCGTCGGGCACGGGTCGACGCGGGGGACGACCCCGATCTCGCCGCGGTGCGCAGCATCGAGGAGGTCGAGCGGTACGAGTCCTGAACCCGGGGGCGCTCCGGAGCCCCTGGCCGGTCAGCCGCCGCGGGTGCGGAGCAGGTCCTCCAGCGCCGCGGCGTTGCGCCGCACGTCCGCGGCGAGGGTGTGCAGCAGGTCGCGGCTGTCGGGGTCGCGGTCGCCGAACCAGTCGGCGATCTCCCGGTAGGTCGCGAGGACGATCCGCTCGGCCCGCAGGTTGCGGTCGAGGGTGGCGGTCAGCGCGGCGTCCGCGGGCACCGAGTAGTCGGTGTGGGCGCGCTGCGCCAGGGTGTCCGGGTCGAAGTTGGGGCGCCCGCCCAGTGCGGTGATCCGCTCGGCCACCGCGACGGCGTGCCGCATGCCCTGCTCGGCGTGCGCGGTCAGCAGCGCGGCCGCCCGGCCGGACTCGGGGCCCCCGCCGGCGGCGGCCAGGGCGTCCCGGGTGTAGCGGAGCCAGCCGACCACCTCGGTGGCGATCACGTCGTTGAGCACGCTGACGGCCCGCTCCTCGTCCAGGTGCGGCGCGGTTCCGGGCTCGGTGGCCATCGTGCGCAGCGCCTCGCGGCTGATGCGGGTCACGTCGACGGCGAAGCTGTCGGCCATGGCGGTGCCTCCTGTGCGCGGGCGGTCCGTCACGACCGACGGTATGCCGGACGCCCGCGGAGGGAAACCGGGGCCGGCCCCGTGCGGGGCCGGCCCCGGTCGCCGGGTGCTCAGAGCGGCAGCAGCTCGGGGCGCTTGGCCTCGACGTGGTCGCCCGAGGACTCGCCGCGCAGGCGGCGGCCGACCCACGGGATCAGGTACGTCCGGGCCCACGCCAGGTTCTCGCGGCGCTGCTCGGCCGGGGTGGGCTCGGGGCGGTGCGGCCAGGGCGCCTCCGGGTCCTGCTCGACCGGCAGCCCGAGCGAGCGGGCGGCCAGCAGGGCGACCCGCTGGTGGCCCTCGGGCGAGAGGTGCAGCCGGTCCTCGCTCCAGGCCCGGCGGTCGTGCACCGCGCGCAGCGACCACAGGTCGGCGACCGCGCAGCCGTTGCGGTCGGCGATCGCCCGCATGTGGCCGTTGTACGTGGCGATCTTGCCGCGCAGGTGGCGCAGCACCGGCACGGTGCGGGTGTCGAAGCCGGTGCACACCAGTACCGTCCCGGCGCTCTCACGGAGCTGTAGGACGGCCGACTCGAACCGCTCGGCGACCTCGTCCGGGTCGCTGCCCGGGCGCAGGATGTCGTTGCCGCCCGCGCAGAAGGTCACCAGGTCCGGCGCGATCCGCCGGACCTCGGGCACCTGCTCGGCGGCGATCTGGTCGAGCAGACGGCCGCGGACGGCGAGGTTGGCGTACCGGAAGTCGCCGTCCGGCCGGCGGTCGGCGAGCATCCCGGCGAGCCGGTCGGCCCAGCCGGCGTAACGGCCGTCGGGACCGGGGTCGTTCAGGCCCTCGGTGAAGCTATCGCCGAGGGCGACGTAGGAAGTGGGGTCAAAGGTCTCCAGCGGATCAGGCATGGTGCCGATGGTTCACCCTCTGAAGTGACCTACGCCACCGTAGGTGGCCCGTTGCAGAGCGTGATCTCCGCCACCCCCCGCGACCGGGCGTGCCACCCGGCCGTCGGGGACGCCTCCGGGAGCTCAGGCCGCGGCCGCGCAGCCGTCCAGGATCACCCGGCCGACCAGCTCCGGATCGTCGCTCATCGGCACGTGCCCGCAGCCCGGCAGCCGCACCAGGCGGGCGCCGGGGATCTCGTGCAGCGCCCGCAGGCCCTGGCGGCGGACGAGCAGCCGGTCCCGGGTGCCCCAGGCGATGGTCACCGGCACGCCCGGCACGTCCCCGGTGAAGCGGACGCCGCGGCCCGCGGCCAGCGTCGGCGCGAAACCGGTCGCCTCGCGCAGCGCCCTCGTCTCGCCGATCGCGCCCTCGGGCGAGCGCCGGCCCGGCCGGGCGTAGATGCTGCTGACCAGCAGGGCGCGGCCCGCGGCGGAGCGCGCCAGCCGTTCGACCGCGGGCCGCGGCAGCGTCCGGGCGCCGAGGCGCATCCCGGCCAGCACGGCGAAGGCGTAGCGGCGCTCCGGCTCCGTCCAGAAACCCGCGGGGGAGAGGGCGGTGACCGAGCGGGCGAGTCCGGCCCGGCCGAGGCCGAGTGCGAGCAGGCCGCCGAGCGAGTTCCCCGCCACGTGCGGACGCTCGATCCCGAGCGCGGCGCAGAACGCTCCGACGGTCGGGACGGCGGCCTCCAGGCCGTACGGGACGCCGTCCGGGAGCGCCGGCGAGGTGCCGAAGCCCGGCAGGTCGACGGCGACCACCTCGTGCCGGGCGGCGAGTGCGGGCAGCACCGGGCCCCAGGCCTGCCAGTGGTGGCCGATGCCGTGCAGCAGCAGGAGCGGGCTGCCGGAGCCCTCCCGGTGGTAGCGCACCGTCGCCGTGCGCGGGCCGTACGGGGAGGGCAGGGCGAAGGTGACCTCGGCGGACATGCGGACGCTCCTCTGTGGGACGGAATGTCAGCAAGAATTACCGACCGGTAGCAAACCCGCAAGGGATCCGCCGGATCCGCCGTGCCCGATCCCTCGGGAGCCGGGCCCGAAACCCTCGGGGCCGGGCCGACCCCTCAGAACAGCGCCGGCTGGGCGTCCGGGGCCGGCGGCCGCCGGTGCGCGCGCACCTCCACCCCCGAGCAGGGCCCCGACGGAGCCGGCGACAGCCCCCAGCCCGTCAGCCGCCGGGCGTCCAGCAGCAGCGGCTCACCGCCGTCCGGCTGCTCCAGGAACAGCTGCCGTCCGATCGGCGCCCGCAGCGTGCCGCCGACGGTGGCGCCGTCCGCCACCGCCACCACCTCGCGGTACACCCGCGGCGGACCGTCCACCAGCCCGAACAGGCCGACCTGGTCCACCACCTCGCCCGCCGGGAACAGCTCCACCGGATGCCCGGCGAGCAGGCCGGTCACCGCCGCCCGGAGCTCGGCCACCCGCGCCGCCCGCTCCGCAGGACCGGGCAGGTGCCACCACTGCTCCGCCTTCGCCCGGACCCCGAACCGCTCGCGCGCCAGCCCCGCCCCGGACACCGTCAACTCCGCCCGGCGCACCGCCGGCAGCGGACCGCGGGCCACCACGGTGAACACCGGAGCCCCCTGCTCCTGCAACCGGGCCCGGCCGCGCTGCTCCGCCGTCAGCCCCACCTTGGCCAGGTCGCCGCCGAACCAGGCCAGGTACAGCAGGTACGTCCGGCCGTCGTCGAGGATCCTGTCCCGCGCGAGCGCCAGCCCGCGGTCGACCGCCTGGCACGGCGGGCAGAGCACCGCGCCGCCGTTCGGATCGATCTCGGCACGGTGCGGGCACGGCCGCTGCTCCGTCTCGCCGACCAGCCACGGGCCCGAGCAGTACCGCGGGCCGTGCAGCCGCCAGCTCACCGCCGTGCCCGCGGCGACCACCCGCTCGTGGTGCCGGCCGCCGCGCACCGCACCGAGCACCGGCTGCCCGTCCCGCCAGTGCAGCCCCGTACAGCGCCACCCCGCCTGCCCGTCCACCGCGCACCCTCCTCGTCGCCGCCGCCCCCATCCCACCAGACGCCACTGACAGGCCGGGACGGTTCCGCACCCCCCGCAGCCACCCCGCTGCAGGGGCCGGTGCGCGGGCGTACGGTCTAAGGCGCGGGGGAGGGCGAGCCGAAGGAGACGGCGGCATGGCGGAGCAGCGGATTTCCGGGATCGACCCGTCGGCGGTGCCGAGCGGCGAGGGGTGCGCCGAGTGCCTGGCCGGGCAGGACGCCGGCTGGTGGCTGCACCTGCGGCGGTGTGCCGAGTGCGGGCACATCGGGTGCTGCGACTCCTCGCCGTCCCAGCACGCCACCCGGCACGCCCGGGAGAGCGGACACCCGTTCATCACCAGCTTCGAGCCGGGTGAGGACTGGTTCTGGAACACCGAGACCGGCGAGTACTACAGCGGGCCGGACCTGGCGCCGCCGCTGTCCCGGCCGGAGGCGCAGGCCTCGCCGGGCCCGTCCGACAAGGTGCCCGCGGACTGGCGGAGCAGGCTGCACTGACGGCCGGCGGACCGAAGCGGACGCCTCAGTCGCCGAGGGCGAGCCGCAGGCCGAACAGGGCCACCACACCGCCGGTGATCCGGTCGAGGACGCGCTTGGCGGTCGGCCCGGCGAGCCAGCGGCGGACGACCCGGGCGAAGCCCACCAGCACCGCGGACCAGAGCGTGCCGAGCACGATGTGCTCGCAGGTGAGCAGCGTGCCGAAGGCCAGGTGCGGGGCGCCGGGCGGAACGAACTGCGGCAGCAGCGCCATGTAGAAGACGCCGACCTTGGGGTTCAGCAGGTTGGTGAGCGCCCCGCGCCGCCAGCCGGCGCCGAAGGCGTCGCGCTCGCCGGTCTCCGCCGGGTCCGCGGCGCCGGCGGTGTCGCCCGCGGGCTCGCGCCGCCAGGAGTCGCGGATCATGCGGCCGCCCATCCACAGCAGGTAGGCCGCACCGGCCCAGCGCAGCAGCTCGTACGCGAGGTGGGAGGCGGTCAGCACCGCCGTGGCGCCGGCGGAGGCGAGGATGCCCCAGGCGAGGGTGCCGGTCTGGATGCCGAGGACGACGCCCCAGGCGCGGCGGCGGCGGCCGAGGACGGCGGTGCGCAGGATGAGGGCGGTGTCGAGGCCGGGGGTGAGCGTCAGCAGGCCGACCAGGAGGGCGAAGGACCAGAGGGCGGTGGCGTTGTCCATGCCCGGTGAGCCTATCGGTCGGCCGTTCCCCGGTCGCCGGGGCGGGGCCAGCTGCGGCCCTCCTTGCCCTCGATGCTGCGGTTGAGCCGGGTGAGCAGCCGGGCGAGGGCGGCGACCTCGTCCTGCGGCCAGTCCGCCAGGACGGAGGCCAGGCCGTTGAGCGACCACTCGCGGTCGTGGTGCAGCCGGCGCAGCCCCTCCCCGGTGATGCGCAGTTTGCGGGCGATGCCGCCGGCCGGGTCGGGGATGCGCTCGACGAGGTTCTGACGGAGCATCGCGGCGGTCTGCCGGTTGACCGTGGAGGTGTCCAGGTTGAAGGCCTCGGCGAGTTGACCGATGGTCATCGGCCCCTCGGCCTCGATCCGGCTGAGCAGGGTGTACGCGCTGCGCTCCAGGCGGCCGCCGGGGTCGGCGCGCAGCGAGCCCATCGCCTGGTGGCGACCGATCAGCATCAGTTCGCGTTCGAGGTCGCCGAGCTCCTCGTGCACAACGTCCTCCTCCTCGCTCCGTCGCCGGTGATCGTCGGGTTCCAGTCAATCCTATGTGCATGATGCATATCGTGTGTACGATGCATATCGCACTCCCGTGACTGGAGCCACCTTGAGCACACCCCCCACCGCGCGCAGCGGCGGCGCGATCATCGGCGTCCTCGCCGGCGCCGGCATCGCCGTCTCGCTGATGAACACGCTCGTCGTCCCGCTCATCCCCGACCTGCCGGAACTGCTGGCCACCACACCCGCGAACGCCTCCTGGGCGATCACCGCCACCCTGCTCGCCGGCGCCGTCGCCACCCCCGTGTTCGGCCGGCTCGGCGACATGTACGGCAAGCGCCGCGTCCTGCTCGCCAGCCTCGCCCTGATGGTGATCGGCTCCCTCGTCCCGGCGCTCGCCGGCGGCCTCGTCCCCATGGTCGTCGGCCGCGCCCTGCAGGGCTGCGCCGCCGCCGTCATCCCGCTCGGCATCAGCATCATGCGCGACGAACTGCCGCCGCAGCGGATGGGCTCGGCGATGGCCCTGGTCAGCTCCTCGCTCGGCATCGGCGGCGCACTCGGCCTGCCGCTCGCCGCCGTCGTCGCCCAGCACGCCGACTGGCACGTGCTGTTCTGGGCCTCCGCCGCGATCGGCGCGCTGGTGATCGCCCTGGTCGTGGCCCTCGTGCCGGAGTCCCCGGTGCGCTCCGGCGGCCGCTTCGACCTGGTCGGCGCCGTCGGCCTCTCCGCCGGACTGCTCAGCCTGCTGCTGGCCGTCTCCAAGGGCGGCGACTGGGGCTGGGCGAGCGGCACCACCCTCGGCCTGTTCGGCACCGCCGCCGCGGTGCTGCTGCTGTGGGGCGTGTGGGAACTGCGCACCGGCAGCCCGCTGGTCGACCTGCGCACCACCGCCCGCCGCCAGGTGCTGATGACCAACCTCGCCTCGGTGGTGACCGGCTTCGCGATGTACGCGATGTCGCTGATCGTCCCCCAGCTGCTGCAGCTGCCCGAGGGGACGGGTTACGGCCTCGGCCGCTCGATGGTGGTCGCGGGCCTGTGCATGGCCCCGTCCGGCCTGGTGATGATGGCCGTCTCGCCGTTCTCCGCACGGATCTCGGCGGCCCGCGGCCCCAAGGTCTCGCTGCTGATCGGCTCGCTGGTGATCGCGGCCGGCTACGCGCTCTCGCTCGGGCTGACCCACCACGTCTGGGGCATGGTGCTCTTCTCCTGCGTGATCGGTGCGGGCGTGGCCTTCGCCTACGCCGCGATGCCCGCGCTGATCATGTCGGCCGTGCCCGCCTCGGAGACCGCCGCCGCCAACGGCCTGAACAGCCTGATGCGGTCGATCGGCACCTCGACCTCCGCCGCGGTGGTCGGTGTGGTGCTCTCGCACATGACGGTGACGACGGGCCCGGTCCAGCTGCCCTCCGAGAACGGCTTCCGGACGGGCCTGGCGATCGGCCTGGGCACCGCCGTCCTCGCCGCCCTGGTCACCCTCGCCGTGCCCGGCCGGCCCGGGCGGGCCGGGCCGAGCGGGGCGACCGCTCCGGCCGTGGACGCGCAGCAGGACGAGGCCGCCGCACCCGCCGCGCAGGCCTGAGGGCGACCGGCCGCGCGGCCGGTGCGCCGCGGGCCGGCATCCCTGCTGGAGGGATGCCGGCCCGCGGCGTGAGGAGCTGCGGGGGGTGAGGGGGCGTCAGGCCTCCGCGCCCAGCCACAGGTCGGGGCCGAAGACCTCGTAGTGGACGTCGGCCGGGCGGACGCCCGCCGCGATCAGCTGCCCGCGGACGGAGCGCAGGAAGGGCAGCGGGCCGCACAGGTAGGCGGTGGTGCCGGCCGGGACCTCCACGCCGGCCAGGTCCACCAGGCCGGTGCGCTCGGCGGGCCATTCGCCGGCCGGCTGCTCGTAGAAGACGTGCGCCTCGGCGTCCGCGAGCTTGGCGGTGAGCTGCTGCAGGTCCGCGCGGAAGGCGTGGGCGAGCTGGTCGCGGTCGCCGTGCACCGAGATCACCCGCCGGGTGCTGCCGGTGGCCGCGAGGTGCGAGAGCATCCCGATCATCGGGGTGCAGCCGATGCCCGCGGAGGCCAGCAGCACCGGGCCGTCGCCCTCGGCCAGCGTCACGTCGCCGAACGGCGGGCTCAGCAGCAGGGTCGCGCCGGCTCCGACGTGCGCGTGCAGGTGGTTGGAGACCTCGCCGTCCGGGGTGCCCGCCACCCGCTTGACCGAGAACTGCAGGGCGCCGTCCGGCTGTCCCGAGAGGCTGTACTGGCGGATCTGGTGGGCGCCGTCCGGCAGTTCGACCTGCGCCGAGACGTACTGGCCCGGGGTGGTGGCCGGCAGCGGGCCGCCGTCGGCGGGCCGCACCAGGAAGGTCGCCACGTCGTCGGTCTCCAGCAGCCGCGCGACCACGGTGTACGGGCGCCACAGCGCCTCCGGTCCGGTGCCGGCCCCGGTGTACAGGCCCTT
Source organism: Kitasatospora sp. NPDC085895 (assembly GCF_040702125.1). Classification (NCBI taxonomy): domain Bacteria; kingdom Bacillati; phylum Actinomycetota; class Actinomycetes; order Kitasatosporales; family Streptomycetaceae; genus Kitasatospora; species Kitasatospora sp. NPDC085895. The sequence goes on from NZ_JBFBJY010000030.1 coordinate 55,289, forward strand.
CTCCAGCGCGATCAGCGCGTTGGCCATCAGCCAGTACACCTCGTCCCAGGCCGCCGCGACCTCCGGGGTCACCGCCTCGCCGAGCACCTCGACGATCGCCGCGAACAGGTGCTCGTGGACGACCGGGTACTGCTCCGGCGCGACGCCCAGCGAGGCGTGCTTGTGGGCGATCCGGGCGAGCATCGCGTCCGGCCGCTGCTCGGGGTGGGCGACCAGGGCGGTGGCGAACGCCGCGATCGAGCCGGCCAGCGCCTGCCGCTGGGTGCCGTTGGCCTGGTTGCCGCGGTTGAACAGGTCGCGCAGCAGCTCCGGGTGGGCCTCGAACAGCCGCTCGTAGAAGCGTGCGGTGATGTCGCCGACGGCGGCGCCGACGACCGGCAGGGTGGCTTCGACGACCGGGGCGTTCTGCGGGGACAGCATGGACGGCTCCTTAATCGGTATTTGATCTTCGTATTTTGCGGGACGGGAACGGGCGGGCCGTGCCCGGTGGAACGGATCAGTCCGGCGGGCGGACGGAGAGGCCCAGCAGGACCGGGCCGGTCGGGGACGCGACCAGGTCCTCGACCGAGAGCGGGTCGAGCACCGCGAAGAACGCCTCCTGGGCCTGACGGAGCACCCCGCGGAGCCGGCACGACGACCGGAGCGGACACGGCGGGTCGTCCTCGCACCCCACCACGTCGCCGATCCCCTCCAGTTCGCGCAGCAGGGCGCCGAGCGAACCGGTGCGGCCGGCCGGGGTGAGTGCCAGGCCGCCGCTGCGGCCCCGGCGCGCCTCCACCACACCGAGGTGCTGAAGCCTGCTCACCACCTTGGCCGCGTGGGTGTAGGGAACCTCCATCGCCGCCGCGACCTCACGGGTGGTCGGGTTGGACGCCTCGTCCAGCACGGCCAGCCGCATGGCGATGCGGAGTGCGATGTCGGTGCCCTTCGTCAGCCTCACATCCGGAAGACTATCTAATGCGAATCTCGGATTCGTCTTTGGGGTCCCCGTTATCGCGTTCCCGCAGGTCGGGCGGCCTGTAGCTCCGCCAGCAGCTCGACGCCCGCCCACACCCGCGCCCTGCCCGGCCCGGCCTGCTCCGCCTCCCGGACGAGCTCGATCAGCCGGGCGTTGGCCGGCGCCGCCAGGCCGTGCCGCCCGGCCATCGCCACCACCTCGCCCTGCAGGCTGTCGATCTCCGTCCGGCGGCCCCGCTGCAGGTCCTCCCAGGTGGACGACCGGGCCTCGGCGTCCACCTTCAGCGTCGCCGCCGCCAGCCGCCGGAACACGCCGTCGGGCAGGGCGAGCAGTCGGGGCATCAGTGCGGTCGGCAGGGCGCCCAACCGGGCCGGGTGCACGCCCTCCGCCCGCATCGCCGCCAGCGCCTCCCGCTGACACAGCGCCAGGCAGCGGCGGAACGCCCGCTGCCCGAGCTCCTCGCGCAGCGGCACGCCGGCGAGTGCGTTCACGGCGTTGTTCAGGTTCATCAGCAGCTTGCCGTGCTGCACCTCGCGCATGTCGGCGCGGCGCTCCACCGTCAGACCGGCCGCCGCGGCCGCCCCGGCGAGCGGGGCACCGGCCGGCTGGTCGTCGATCATCAGCGCCCCGCCCGAGCCCTGGTGGAAGGTGCCCGGCGCGGTCTGCAGCACGTTGTACGGGACCATGCCGGCCACCACCGGGTGGTCCGCACCGACGGCCGACCTGATCAGCGCCGGATTGTGCAGCCCGTTCTGGAAGCTGACCAGGGGGGCGCCCGGAGCGAGCACCCCCGCGACGGAGGCGGCGGCCTCCGCGGTCGCGGCCGACTTCACCGTCACCAGCACGAGGTCGGCGCCCTCGGCGCCGGAGGGGTCGGTGGCCGTGCGCAGGCCCTCGGCGGGCACCCGGACGGTGGGGCGGCCGCCGCCGGTCAGGGTGAGGCCGTGCTCGCGCACCACCGCCATCCCGGCCGGACGGCCGATCAGGGTGACGTCGGCGACCTCGGCGAGCAGGCCGCCCAGGTGGCAGCCGATGCTGCCGGCGCCGAGCACGGCGATCCGCAGCCGCCCGGACGGCGGGGTGGGCGGGGTGGGCGTCACGGCAGTCATCCTCCGGCGGGGGAGCGGACGGTGTGCCGAGCACCCTAGGCGCTGGCCGCACCCACGGGAACCCGCAGGGGCACCCCCTGCGCGCCCCCGGGGTATCCGGTGATGCGCCCGTCGGGCTCGGTCAGGGGAGTGGGCCGAGGAGGTCGGTGGCGGTGGCGGTGATGCGGTCGCGGGTCTCGGCGCCGTCGAGGTAGCCGGCGACCATGGCGCCGTCGCGGAGGAGGAGCAGCGCCGCGGCCCCGCCGACCGGGTCGGGGTGGCCGCAGGCGGCGAGCAGGTCCGCGAGCGCGCCGCGGAACCAGCGGCGGTGGGCGGTGACCAGCTGCCGGACGGGGTGGTCGGCATCGGGGTACTCGGCGGCGGCGTTGATGAACGGGCAGCCGCGGAAGCCGGGCCCGCAGACCTCGTCGGCGAGGGCCGCCACCAGGACGGCGAGGGTGGCGCGCGGATCGGGCGATGCCGCCGCGGCCGCCGCGAGCCGTTCCCGGACGGCCCGGTCGCGTCGGTCGAGGTAGGCGAGGACGAGTTCGTCCTTGCCGGGGAAGTGCCGGTAGAAGGTGGCCTTGGTGACGCCGGCCTCGGCGATCAGCCGGTCGACGCCCACGGCCTGGACGCCCTCCGCGTAGAACAGTTCGGCGGCCGTGTCGAGCAGCCTCTCCCGGGCCTCGGACCTGCGGGAGGCCGCTGTGGCGGGGGCTGTTCGGGCGTTCATGCGGCCCAACCCTACAGGCGTGCGGGGGGCGCCACGGGGTGGTGGCCGTTCGCCCGGTGCCCGGGTGTGAGGGGGCGTCACCCGCGGTGCCGCGCCGTGCCGTACCGGGCCGTGCTCTTGCGCCGGAGGGCTACCCGCAAGTTAACTACCACTGCTAGTTAAATCCGGAGCGGACTCCGAGGAGCATCGGGTGGAGCACTACGCGGACCAGTACATCGGCGGCGGCTGGCGGCCCGCCGCCGGGCCGGACACCATCGTGGTGCTCAACCCGGCGACCGAGCAGCCCCTCGCCACCGTCCCGGCCGGCACCGCCGCCGAGGTCGACGCCGCGGTGGCCGCCGCCCGCGCGGCCGCACCCGGCTGGGCGGCGAGCAGCCGCGAGGAGCGGCTCGCCGCCCTGACCCGGCTGCGCGACGGCCTGGCCGCCCACCGCGCGGAGATCGCCGCCACCGTCACCGCCGAACTCGGCACCCCCGCGGGCTTCGCCGACGCCGTCCAGGCCGGCACCCCGATCGCGGTGGCCTCGGCCTACCTCGACGTCCTCGCCGACTACGCCTTCCACGAGAAGGTCGGCAACTCCACGGTGTACGCGGAGCCCGCCGGGGTGGTCGCCGCGATCACGCCCTGGAACTACCCGCTGCACCTGATCGTCGCCAAGGTCGTCCCGGCCCTCGCGGCGGGCTGCACGGTGGTGCTCAAGCCGTCCGAGGAGACCCCGCTGATCGCCCGGCTGTTCGCCCGGATCGTCGACGGCGCGGGCCTGCCGCCGGGCGTCTTCAACCTGGTGACCGGCCTCGGCACAGTGGTCGGCGCCGCGCTCGCCGCCCACCCCGGCGTGGACGTCGTCTCCTTCACCGGCTCCACCGCGGTCGGCCGCGCCATCGGCGAGAGCGCCGGACGCGGCATCAAGAAGGTCTCCCTGGAACTCGGCGGCAAGTCCGCGAGCGTCGTCCTGCCCGGCGCGGACCTGGCCCGCGCCGTCAACGTCAACCTGGCCAACGTCTTCGCCAACTCCGGCCAGACCTGCACCGCCTGGACGCGGCTGCTCGTCCACCGCGACCAGTACGAGGAGGCCCTGGCGATCGCCGCCGCCTCCGCCGCGAAGTACGCGCCCGGCGACCCGGCCGACCCGGCCACCCGGGTCGGACCGCTGGTCAGCGCCCGGCAGCGCGAGCGCGTCCTGGAGTACATCGACGGCGCGCTCGCCGCCGGCGCCAGGCTGGTCGCCGGCGGCCCCGGGGCCCCCGAGGGCCTGGACCGCGGCTACTACGTCCGCCCGACCGTCCTCGCCGACCTCCCCCCGGACGCCCGCGCGGTGCAGGAGGAGATCTTCGGCCCGGTGCTGGTGGTGCTGCCGTACGACGACGAGGAGCACGCCCTCGCGCTCGCCAACGGCACCGAGTACGGCCTCGCCGGCGCCGTGTGGGCGGGCGACGAGGAGAGTGCCGCCGCGTTCGCCCGCCGCATGGAGACCGGTCAGGTCGACATCAACGGCGGCCGCTTCAACCCGCTCGCCCCCTTCGGCGGCTGGAAGAACTCCGGCGTCGGCCGCGAACTCGGCCGGCACGGCCTGGAGGAGTTCCTGCAGACCAAGTCCCTGCAGTTCTGAGTCCCTGCAGTTCTGACCGCCGCCCGCCCCGCCCACCCGTCCCCGTCCGAACACGCCGAGAAGACCACCGAGGTGACCGCCATGGTCCGCGCCGCCGTCCTGCGCTCCGCCGGGGCCCCGCTCGAGATCGCCGACATCGACCTGCCGGACCCGGGACCGGGTCGGGTCCGCGTCCGCCTCGCCGCCGCCGGCGTCTGCCACTCCGACCTGTCGATCGGCCGCGGCATGCTCCGCGCCACCCTCCCGCTGGTCCTCGGCCACGAGGGGGCGGGCACCGTCGTCTCGGTCGGCGAGGACGTCACCGGGGTGGCGCCCGGCGACCCGGTCGTCCTCAACTGGGCCCCCGCCTGCCGCGCCTGCCCGGCCTGCGCGATCGGCGAGCCCTGGCTGTGCGACAACTCCGGCGCCGCGTCCACCGGCCACTACGCCACCCTCCCGGACGGAACCCCGCTCCACCCCGGCCTCGGCGTCGGCGCCTTCGCCGAGGAGACGGTCGTCGACCGGCGCGCCGTCCTGCCGCTGCCCGCCGACGTGCCGCTGGCCTCCGCCGCCCTGCTCGGCTGCGCCGTCCTCACCGGCTACGGGGCCGTGCACAGCGCGGCCAGGGTGCGGGTGGGGGAGTCGGTGGTGGTGTACGGGCTGGGCGGGATCGGCCTGGCGGTGCTGCAGGCCGCCCGCCTCGCCGGGGCCTCGCCGGTGGTCGCCGTCGACGTCTCCCCGGAGAAGGAGGAACTGGCCCGCCGGCACGGCGCCACCGAGTTCCTGCTCGCCGGCGACTCCACCCCGAAGGCCGTCCGGGAGCTCACCGGCGGCCGCGGCGCCGACCACGCCTTCGAGTGCGTCGGCCGCGGCGCGGCGATCCGCTCGGCCTGGTCCGCGACCCGCCGCGGCGGGCGGACGACCGTGGTCGGCATCGGCGGCAAGGAGGACACGGTCTCGTTCTCCGCCCTGGAGCTCTTCCACTACGCCCGCACCCTGACCGCCTGCGTGTACGGCAACTGCGACCCGGACGAGACGGTGCCGGTGCTCGCCGGGCACGTCCGCAGCGGCCGGCTCGACCTGGACGCACTGATCACCGACCGGATCTCCCTGGAGGGCATCCCGGCCGCCTTCGAACGGATGGCGGCGGGCCGCGGCGGCCGCTCCCTGGTGCTCTTCGACCACTGACACCGCCCGGTACGACGCGGAAGGTCCCGCACCCCGACGGGGTACGGGACCTTCACGGCGCCCGGGAGCCTCAGGCGGCGGGCTTCCCGGCCGTCGCGGGGGCCGGGGCCGGCTCGGGGGCCGGGGTGCCGGACTTCCGGAGGAAGAGGAAGAGGGTGGGCACCAGGTAGGCGGCCCAGACCGAGACCTGCAGCACCGTCGGGTCCGGCTGGAAGTTGAACACGCCCTTCAGCAGGGTGCCGTACCAGCTGTCCTTCGGAACGGTGCTGGAGATGTCGAATGCCTGGCTGGTCAGGCCCGGGATCCAGCCGGCCTCCTGCAGGTCGTGCACGCCGTAGGCGAGCACACCGGCCGCGACGACGACCAGCATTGCGCCCGTCCAGGTGAAGAACTTGGCGAGGTTGATCTTCAGCGCGCCGCGGTAGAACATCCAGCCCAGCACCACCGAGGTGAGCAGGCCGAGGACCGCGCCGACCAGCGGCCGCACGCCGTCGCTGGTCGCCTGGACGGCCGTCCAGATGAACAGCGCCGTCTCCAGGCCCTCCCGGCCGACGGCGAGGAAGGCCGTCACCACCAGGGCGAAGGTGCCCATCGCCAGCGCGGCGTCCAGCTTGCCGTGCAGTTCGGCCTTCAGATGCCGGGCGGTGCGGCGCATCCAGAAGACCATCCAGGTGACCAGGCCGACCGCGACGATCGACAGCGAGCCGCCGAGCGCCTCCTGCGCCTCGAAGCTGAGCTGCGTCGAGCCGTACTGCAGCACCGCGCCGAAGGCCATGCTCAGCACGACCGCCGCGGCGATACCCGCCCAGACGGGCGCGAGGCGGTCCCGGCGGCCGGTCTTGACCAGATAGGCGATCAGGATGCAGACCACGAGGCTGGCTTCGAGGCCTTCCCGCAGACCGATCAGGTAGTTGCCGAACACGAGGGACTCCCGGGGGTGGAGGTGGTACGGGGCAGGGGGTCAGCCGAACAGGGCCTGGCCCCACCATTCGCCGGGCTTGCGGACGCCGGGCGGGCACGCGAAGTGGCCGGAGCCGACGTGCGTGATGTACTCGTTCAGCGCGTCGTTCGCGGCGAGCTTCGACTGCAGCGGCACGAAGGCCTTGCGGGTGTCGCGCTGGTAGGCGAGGAAGAACAGGCCGGCGTCCAGGCGGCCGAGGCCGTCGGTGCCGTCCGTGAAGGAGAAGCCGCGGCGCAGGATCATCAGCCCGTTGTTGCTGTCCGGGTGCGCGAGGCGGACGTGCGCGTCCTGCTTCATCGCGGACAGGTCCGGGGTGTCCCGCTCCTTCTGCTTGCCGACGGGGGCGCCCTCCAGCTTGCTGCGGCCGAAGACGTCCTCCTGCTCCTTGAGCGAGGTGCGGTCCCAGGTCTCGATGGTCATCCGGATCCGCCGGGCGACCAGGTACGAGCCGCCGGTCATCCAGTCCTGGCCGTCGCCGGGGGCGACCCACACGTGGTCGCCGAGCGCCTTGGCGTCCGTCCCGGCGATGTTGTGGGTGCCGTCCTTGAAGCCCATGAGGTTGCGCGGGGTCTGCGCCTCGGGGGTGGTCGAGGAGGTCTTGCCGAAGCCGAGCTGCGACCAGCGGACGTTGACCACGCCCATGCCGATCCGGGCCAGGTTGCGGATCGCGTGCACGGCGACCTGCGGGTCGTCGGCGCAGGCCTGGATGCAGATGTCGCCGCCGGTGCGGTTCTCCTCCAGCCGGTCGCCGGGGAACTTCGGCAGGTCGACGAGGGCCTCGGGCCGCTTGGCCTTGATGCCGAAGCGGTCGGTGCCGTCCTTCTCGAACAGCGTCGGGCCGAAGCCGACGGTCAGGGTCAGCCGCGACGCGGGCAGGCCGAGCGCCTCGCCGGTGTCGTCCGGCGGGGCCTCCGGGATGCCGCCGGTCGCACCGGTGCCGACCTCGCGGCCGCCGGTCATCGCGGCGGCGGCCTTCGTCCACTCCTTCAGCATCTTCACCAGGGCCTCGCGGTCCTTGGTGATGACGTCGAACGCGGCGAAGTGCAGCCGGTCCTGGACGGGCGTGGCGATGCCGGACTGGTGGTCGCCGTAGAACGGGATGTCGACGGTGGAGTCGATGCCGGGGGCGGCGGCGGGCGCGGCCTCGTGCATGGTCGCGGCGGCCACCGAGCCGGCGGCGGCCGCACCCAGGGCGAGGCCGGCACCGGCCCAGCCGATGACGGCGCGGCGGGTGGGGGCGGCCTGGTCGGTGGCGGTGTCCGGCGCGGTGGTCTCGGTGGTCTCGGTGGTCTCGGCGTCCACGGGGCTTCCTTCGGTCCTGTCTCTGCGGATGCCGCGGCGGCCCGGTCGGGCCGCCGCGGCGGGGCGCTGGTGCGGTCGGTCCGGGATCAGCCGGTGACGACGACCGCGGCGGCCAGCTTCGACAGCGGCTCGCCCAGGGAGTTCACCGCGTCCGAGAACGCCTTGCGCTCCGGCTCGGTGATCTTGTCGTAGGAGGTGTAGGCCTCGCCCTGCTTGTACTGGCCGAGCAGCACCTTGATCGCGGCGAACTCGGCGTCCAGGGTCTTGGCCAGCGCGGCGTCCTTCTCGGAGGCGACCGGCTTCAGCAGCTCGTAGGCCTTCTCGGCACCGTCGACGTTGGCGGCGAAGTCCGACAGGTCGGTGTGGGAGTAGCGGTCCTCCTCGCCGGTGATCTTGTTCTTGGAGACCTCGTCCAGCAGCTCCTTGGCACCGTTGGCCATCGAGGTCGGGGTGATCTCGGCCTTGGCGACGCGGGACTGCCAGTCCTTCAGGTCGGTGACCAGCTGGTCGGCGAGCTTCTTGTCGTCGTCGGTGATCCTGCCGTCGGCCCAGAGCGACTTCTCGAGCTTGTGCCAGCCCGTCCACTGCTGGCCGGCCTCCAGGCCGTCCTCGCGGGTGTCGGTCTTCGGGTCGATGTCGCCGAAGCTCTCGGCGATCGGCTCGGTGCGCTCCCAGCCCACGCGGGAGGCGGCGAACAGCGACTTGGCCTTCTCGGCGTCGCCGGCCTTGACGGCCTCGGCGAACTGGGTCACCACCGGGATGGTGGCGTCGGCCTGCTCCTGCGCGTACTTCCGGTAGGCCTCGACGGCGGCGGCCAGGCGCGGGTCGGCCTTGGCGGCCGGCGCGGCACCGCCGGTGACGGTGATCTTCTGGCGGATGCCGTCGCCGGTCATGCCCGGCTTGCAGGCGATCTCGTACTCGCCGGCCTTGATCTCCGCGTGGATGCTCACGGTGGTGCCCGGGCCGATGTTCTCACGCTCGGTGACGATCTTGTCGCCGGCGGCGTAGACGTAGACCTCGGTGGACTTCGAGCCCTTGTTCTGGACGGAGAGCTCGACCGCGCCGGCCGGGAAGCTCGTCTTCGCGACCTCGCAGGCGGAGTCGGAGGCGGTCACCTTGACCGCGTCCGCGGAGGCGGCGTCGTCCTTCTTGGAGCAGCCGGCCAGGGCTGCGCCGGCCACGGCGATGGTCAGGAGCGTCGCTGCGGTGGAGCGGCGGGCGGGCATGGCGTACTCCGAGGGTGCTGGTCGGTATTCCGGCACCCAGGACAGTAAGGGAAGCAAGCCTAACCTAACAACCTTTCGAACCGTCAGGGAACGCCATCGAATCCCAGCCGTGACCTCGGCACATCACGGCCCGTCGGCGTCCCGGCGCGGACCCGCGCACCCCTCCGGCGCCGGCCCCGCGTGCACGGCAGAAGGATCGTTCGTCCACCCTCGGTCGGCGGTGGCGCCGGGCCCGCCCGGCCCGCCGGCACCGCCGCCACCACCACGGGGTTACCAAGGTCATACGCCGGCCATGCGGCGCCCGCCGCGTACGCTCGGACCGAGGAGGCCACCGATGGACAGTCAGGACTGGGACGAGCGGTACCGCGCCACCGAGCAGCTCTGGGGCGTCGAGCCCAACCGCCGGGTCGTCCGCGAGTGCGAGGAGCTGCCGGCAGGCCGCGCCCTCGACCTCGCCGCCGGCGAAGGACGCAACAGCATCTGGCTCGCCGAACGCGGCTGGCGGGCCACCGCCGTCGACTTCTCCGCCGTCGCCCTCGACCGCGGCCGTGCCCTCGCCGCCACCCGCCCGGCCGGCACCGCCGACCGGATCGACTGGGTGCACGCCGACGTCCTCGCGCACACCGCCGAACCGGCCGGGTACGACCTCGTCCTGGTCACCTACCTGCAGCTCCCGGCCGCCGACCGCCGCACCGCGCTGCGCCGGGCCGCCGAGGCCCTCGCCCCCGGCGGCACCCTTCTCGTCGTCGGCCACGACAGCCTCAACCTCACCGAGGGCACCGGCGGACCGCAGGACCCGCGGGTGCTCTTCACCCCCGACGACGTCCTCGACGACCTCGCCGGCACCGGCCTGGAGACCGTCCGCGCCGAACGGGTGCGCCGCACCGTGGCCGCCCCCGACGGCCACGGCACGGCGGGCGAGGCGATCGACGCCCTGGTCCGGCTGCACCGGCCCCGGCCCCGGTAGCCCGCCCCGGACGGCTCAGCGCGGCCGGGACCTCGCCTTCCGCGGCGAGGCCTCCAGCGCCTGCAGCCCGCCGGCCCGGAACCGGTCCCGCCAGGCGGCCACCAGCTGCGCCGAGTGCCCGAGCCGTCCGGCCGCCTCCTCCGCGGAGGCGTGCTCGCAGGCCAGTACGATCCGGGCGCGCAGCGCGAGTCCGCGGTCCGGTGCGTTCGGCGAGGCCCAGGAGTGCAGCACCGCCCGGTCCGGGTCGGCGATCCGGTTCGCGCCGCCCGCGGGGCGCGGCCGACCCTCGGCGGGCAGGATCGCCTGGCTGTCGGCGTACCGCAGTTCGGCCTGCTCGTCGGCGATCCGGAAGACCGTGCCGATCAGCGGGCGTCCGTGCTGGTCGGCGATGGTGCGCCGGACTTCGAGGCCGCCGGGCGAGGCGTGCTCCGCGGTACCGCGGGCCAGCTGGACGCTGTCGGCGGCGCGGAGCCTGAGGCCGGCGGCGGCCGCCCAGCCGTACAGCTCGGTGAGGTCCGTCTCTCGGCCGCTCTCCGGCTCCTCGCCGAGCGCCCACGCGGCCCGCCCGAGCCCGGGCAGCAGCACCGTCAGCACCGGGGCGAACCAGGAGCCGGCCGATTGGAGCGTCCGCCCGTCCGTGCCCCGCAGCCGGTGGTCGTAGGCGAGCGCGGCGCGCCGGGGCGGCAGTTCCAGCGCCGCCGCCACCCACGGGTCCGGCGGTCGGCGCAGCAGCCGCCCGTGCCCGGCGGCCGAGCGGGCCGGGCGGAGGAAGGAGCCGGGGAAGGCGTGGGCCGGTGCCGGGCCGGGCGAGGGCCGGGCCGGCCGTCCCTCCCGCGCCGCGAGCACGTAGGTGCCGAGGTGGTCGCCGGCCACGAAGCCCTGGGTCCGCAGGTGCTGCAGGGCGGCCCGCACCGTCTGCCGGTTCACTCCGTACGTGGTGGCGAGCCGCCGTTCCGAGGGCAGGTTCTGCCCCACCGGGAACCGGCCCCGCCCGATGTCCTCCCCCAGGTCGCGCGCGATGTCCAGGTACGCCGGTGCGCGGCGTTCCGTCCGTTGTCCAGGCATGCCGAGGAGACCCCCACTGGTCGTATCCGTAGCGCTACCTCATGACTGTGCACCGTCAGCATAGGGCGCTGGTCTGGACCATTGGTCTGTTGCGGGTGAATCTTCGGTGCAGGCCCCGGGTCCGTCCGTCGCCCGCGGTACCCGTCGAGACGGGTAGGGCCGAACGGGCGATATTCCACCGCGCATTGGCCCAGCCGCTGTCGCGGGGCCGGTGATTGGCTCGCAGACTCGGAGTCCGGGGGTGAGATCGAGTGAGAGGCTGTCCAGTGAAGCTCGTCGTACGTCAGCTTGTCGTCGCCGCCACGGCGGCCTCCGTCGGTCTGGGCATGGCCGCCTGCGGAAGCGCCAAGCAGTCCACCAGCTCCGGCGCGTCAGGCGGCGCCTCCGGTGGCACCGTCAAGGTCGGCCTGCTCCTCCCGGAGTCCAAGACCACCCGCTACGAGCAGTTCGACCGTCCGCTGCTCGAGGCGAACATCAAGAAGCTCGTCCCCGGCGCGCAGATCGACTACTACAACGCCAACCAGGACGCGACGCTCCAGCAGACCCAGGTCGACACCGCCCTCACCAAGGGCAACAAGATCCTCGTCCTGGACGCCGTCGACTCCAAGTCCATCCAGGCCTCCGTCCAGAAGGCCCACGACGCCGGCGTCAAGGTGCTCGCGTACGACCGCCTCGCGCAGGGCCCGGTCGACGCCTACGTCTCCTTCGACAACTTCAAGGTCGGCCAGCTCCAGGGCCAGGGCCTGGTGGACGCGGTCGGCGCGAACGCCAGCAAGGGCTCGATCATCATGATCAACGGTTCGCCGACCGACCCGAACGCGGGTCAGTTCAAGGCCGGCGCGCACAGCGTGATCGACGGCAAGCTCACGGTCGGCAAGGAGTACGACACCCCGAACTGGGACCCGAACACGGCCAACCAGGAGACCGCCGCCGCGATCACCGCCATCGGCGGCCCCAACGTCGTGGGCATCTACTCCGCCAACGACGGCATGGCCGCCGGTGCCGCCACCGCCATGAAGGCGGCCGGCATCAGCGTCCCGCTCACCGGCCAGGACGCCCAGCTCGACGGCATCCAGCGCATCGTCGCCGGCACCCAGACGATGACGATCTACAAGCCGTACGAGCCCGAGGCCGAGGCCAGCGCCAAGATCGTCGCGGCCTGGGCCAACGGCACCTCGCTCACCCCGAGCGACGTCCCGACCACCGCGACCAGCGGCAGCGGCCAGAAGGTCCCGGCCAACCTGATCACCCCGATCGTGGTCACCAAGTCCAACATCAAGGACACGGTGGTCAAGGACGGCCTCTACACCGTCGACCAGATCTGCACTCCCGCCTACGCCGAGGCCTGCAAGGCCGCCGGTCTCCAGTGACGAGGCGTTCCCACCCGTCCGACCGACAAGGGAGCTGATTTCCGTGGAAGGCCCACCCGTCCTGGCGTTGCGCGGGGTCTCGAAGCGGTTCGGCGCCGTCCAGGCGCTCACCGACGTGGAGCTGGAGGTGCCCGCGGGCGAGGTCGTCGCCCTCGTCGGCGACAACGGCGCCGGCAAGTCCACCCTGGTCAAGGCGATCGCCGGGGTGTACGTCCCCGACGACGGCGTGATCGAGTGGCAGGGCAGGGCGACCAGCATCCACCGGCCGCAGGACTCCCAGAGCCTCGGGATCGCGACCGTCTACCAGGACCTCGCGCTCTGCGACAACCTGGACGTGGTGGGCAACCTCTTCCTCGGCCGGGAGATCCGCAAGTTCGGCGTCCTGGACGAGGTCGCCATGGAGAAGCGCTCCCGCGAACTGCTCAGCACGCTCTCCATCCGGATCCCCAGCGTGCGCATCCCGATCGCCTCGCTCTCCGGCGGCCAGCGCCAGACCGTCGCGATCGCCCGTGCGCTGGTCGGCGACCCGAAGGTCGTCATCCTGGACGAACCCACGGCCGCGCTCGGCGTCGAGCAGACCGCCCAGGTCCTCGACCTGGTCGAGCGCCTGCGCGAGCGCGGTCTCGGGGTCATCCTGATCAGCCACAACATGGCCGACGTGATGGCGGTCTCCGACAAGGTCGCCGTCCTGCGGCTCGGCCGCAACAACGGTGTCTTCGACCGCCGGGCCACCAACCAGGAGGAGATCATCTCCGCCATCACCGGTGCCACCGACAACGCCGTGACCCGGCGCAAGGCCCGCGGACAGGAGGGACAGCAGTGACCGACGATCCCACCGGCGGGCCCGGCCAGGAGCCAGGACGCGAACCCGGACGGGTCCCGCTGCCCGAGGACAGCATGCCGAAGGGCGGCGTCAACGCCCCGGTCGACGTCGCGGCCGCCGCCACCCCGGCGGTGGACCCGCGCCTGATCGTCCGCCAGCAGGGCCTGAAGGGCTACGTCCAGGAGTTCCGTCGCCGTGTCAGCAGCGGCGAACTCGGGTCACTGCCCGTCATCGTCGCCCTCATCGTGATCTGGGTGGTCTTCGGCAGTCTGAACTCCAGCTTCCTGTCCGCCCAGAACCTCTCCAACCTCTCCCAGCAGATCGTCGGCACGGGCATGATCGCCCTCGGTGTCGTCTTCGTGCTGCTGCTCGGCGAGATCGACCTCTCCGTCGGCTCGGTCTCAGGCCTCTGTGCCGCGATCTTCGCCGTCATGGACGTCACCCACGGCGTCAACCAATGGGTCGCCCTGGTGTGCGCGCTGGCGGGCGGCGCGGCGGTCGGTCTGATCCAGGGCTTCTTCTTCGCCAAGATCGGCGTGCCGGCGTTCGTCGTCACCCTGGCCGGCAACCTCTTCTGGAACGGCCTCATGCTGCAGATCCTCGGCAGCCAGGGCACCATCAACCTTCCCGGCGACGACATCGTCTCCAAGCTCTACACCACCATCTACGGCGCGCAGATCGCCGCGTACGGCACGGCCGCGATCGGCGTCCTGCTCTTCCTCGCCTCCCAACTGATCGACGCCAGACGCCGGCAGGCGGCCGGGGTGCCGTCCCGGCCGCCCCTGGACATCGCGCTGCGCACGATCCTCCTCGCCATCGTGGCGTTCCTGGCGGCGTACACCCTCAACCAGTACAAGGGCCTGCCGCTCGCGCTGCTGATCTTCCTGATCTTCATCGTGGTGCTGGACTTCGTGCTCCGTCGCACCACCTACGGACGGCAGATCTTCGCGCTCGGCGGCAACATCGAGGGCGCCCGGCGCGCCGGCATCAACGTGTCGTGGACCCGGATCTCGGTCTTCATGATCACCTCGACCATGGCGGCGATCGGCGGTCTGTTCCTGGCCGCGCAGATCCAGTCGGCCAGCCAGACCTCCGGCGGCGGCAACCTGCTGATGAACTCGATCGCCGCGGCGGTCATCGGCGGCACCAGCCTCTTCGGCGGCCGGGGCTCGACCTGGTCGGCCCTGCTCGGTGCCCTGGTCATCGGCTCGATCCTGTCCGGCATGAACATCCAGGGCCTCAGCAACGCCCTGCAGTTCATGATCACTGGTGCGGTGCTGCTGGCCGCGGTCGTCATCGACTCGCTGGCCCGCCGCACCCAGCGGGCGGCCGGCCGGGCCTGACGCCGGGCGGCCCACGGCCCCTCCCACCGTGTCCACCGGCGGACGCGGCGGGGAGGGGCCGTTCGCGTGCCCGGGTCAGGGCAGGTGTGCTGCGGCGGTCCCGGCGGCAGAGGTGGTCGCGGCGGCGTCGGAGGTGCCGGGGTGCTCGGCGGCGTCGAGGTGCTTGTAGAAGAAGATGCTCGGGCGGAGCGTGCCGGCGGGATCGGCCGCGTAGCCGGGGACGGTGCCGAGGGCCGTCCAGCCGGACGAGCGGTAGAGCGGTTCGGCGTCGCTGCCGGTCTCGGTGTCGAGCAGCAGCAGGGTGCGGCCGCGCTCGGCGGCGGCCCGCTCGGCGAGCGCCAGCAGGGTGCGGCCCAGCCCGCGGCGGCGGGCGGTGCTGTGCACCAGCAGCTTGCCGATCTCGGCGCGGTGGGCGCCGTTCGGGTACTGCTCCAGGGCGAGACTGACCGTACCCAGCGGGCCGCCGGCCGGGCCGGCCGTCCATACCAGCAGGGCGCCGGCGGCAACCGCGTCGGCCCGGGCACGCCACCACGCCGTCGCGGCCTCATCGGTCAGGTCGGCCGGGAAGCCGACCGAGGCACCGGCGCGGACGGCGTCGATCAGCAGCCCCGCCAGGGCGGGGGCGGCGGCGTCCAGGGCCTCCGCGGTGAGGAGCTCGGTGCTGTCGTGACCGGCGCTGTGGTGATCGGTGTGATCGGTGGGCTTGTGATCGGTGGTCGGTGGCACGGGTTCCTCCGGTCGGGGGCTGGCGGTCAGGGGAGGACGAGGGCCAGCACGTAGCGGGCCGGGTCCGGGCCCGGGCTGTGGAAGGCGGTGCGGCCCCAGAGCCGGAAGCGCAGGCAGTCCCCGGCCGCGAGGTGGTGCGTCCGCTCCTGGACGGTGAGGTCGAGCCGGCCGGAGAGCAGCCAGAGGTGCTGCTCCAGGCCCGGCACCGACGGTCCGTCGTAGTCGACCGAGGCGCCGGCCGGCAGGGTGCCCTCGACCAGCTCGCCGCGCAGGCCGGCCAGCGGCGGCGACACCGAGCGGCGGACGAAGCCGGAGGCCGGATCGGTCCAGACCGGCTGCTCGGCCGCCCGGACCAGGCCGCTGCCGTTCTCCTCGACCTCGGCGAGCAGCTGCGACATGGTGCGCCCGTACGCCCGGCAGAGCCGGCCGAGGAGTGCCGCGGTCGGGCTGATCTCGGCTCGCTCCAGCCGGGAGAGGGTGGAGCGGCTGACGTCGGCGCGCAGCGCGAGGTCGTCCAGCGACCAGCCGTGGGCGGTGCGGAGCTCGGCGAGGCGGGCCGCGAGCCGGAGGTCCAGCGGATCGTCGGGTCTCATATCCGGGATATTATCCCATATCCGGGATCCTCCTCCAGCTCGGGCCGCTCGGGCGGCGCCGACCTATCGTTGAGGGGCGTGCCTTCGGGACGAGGAGCGAGCGATGGAACCGGACAGCGGGCAGTTGACCGTCGCGGTACGGCGTTCCGCGCATGCCGTGGTCGTCCGCCCCGAGGGCGAACTCGACCGGGACGGCGAGGCGCCGCTGCGCGACGCCCTGGAGAAGGCCGTCGCCGCCGCGCCCGGACTCCTCGTGGTGGACTGCGCGGGACTCACCTTCTGCGACTCGGCCGGCCTCGACCTGATCCTCGGCGCGCGGGAGGTGGTCGAGGCGGCCGGCGGCGCCCTCGTGCTCGCCGAACCCGGCGCCGCGCTCTCCGGGCTGCTGGAGATCGCCGGCGCGGAGGAGGTGCTGCGGGTCTACGGCACGCTCGCCGAGGCCCTCGCCGCAGGCGAGCACTGAGCGCCTCCCCGGCGGATCGGGCGGGCGGGGCGGCGATAGGCTCGTGCCGTGAGTGACGACATGTCGGCGGAGCCCAGGCCGGCCGCCGTACCGCGCTTCGAACGCGGTACGGACGGACCCAAGGTGATCGTCGCCGGTGCGGACGGATCCGACGCCTCCTGGCGCGCGGTCGCCTACGCGGCCGGTCTCGCACGGCGGCAGAACGCCCTGCTCGCGGTGGTCTTCGTCCAACCCGTGCTCGGCGCGGCCGCCGCGCTCGGCCTGCCCGTCGCCGAGGCCACCGCCGCCGTCGCGGAGCACCTCCTCGACGAGATCCGGCTGGGGGTCGAGCGGCTGCGCGGCATCCACGAGATGCGCTGGCAGTTCGTCACCTTCCCCGGGGACCCGTACTCCGGACTGGTGCGGGCCGCCGACGAACTCAAGGCGGACGCGGTCGTGGTGGGCGCCTCCGAGCAGGCCGGGCACCGGATCGTCGGCTCGGTGGCCGTCCGCCTGGTGAAGGCGGGCCGCTGGCCGGTCACCGTGGTGCCGTAGGGCGGGTCCTGGTGGGGAGCGCCGCAAGGGGCGGGGGGAACTGCGCAGTTCCACGCGCCCCTGGCGGTGCGCCCGTCCGGTGCGGTTGCCTAGGCGTTGCGGCGGACCTTGAGGGCCCAGAGGACGAGCGGGACCTGGAGGGGGAGGCGGGCCGCTGCGGCCTCGCGCCAGGGCGAGGGGCGGTGGCGCCAGTCGTACGCCATCTTGACGTTGGCCGGGAAGACGGCCGCGAACAGGCCCGCTGCGGCCAGGGCCCCGGCGGCGCGGGTGCGCGGGGCCAGGACGGCCGCGCCGACCGCGAGTTCGGCCACGCCGCTGGCGTAGGTCCAGGCGCGGGGCGAGCCCGGCAGGGAGCGGGGGACGATCGCGTCGAACTGCCGCGGGGCCGCGAAGTGCGCCACCCCGGCGCCGACCAGCAGACCGCCGAGGGCGCGCGCGGAGAGGGATCGGACGGGCATGCGCGGGACCTCCGGCGGGCGGGAGACTGTTGTTACCCGACAGTAGCGTCTGGAGGGCCGAAGCCGGAAGACGCGCCGGGCCGGAACGTCGGCCGCTGCCGCCCGCCCCGCCCTGGCAGACTGCGGCCGTGGAGCTCCTCCTGGTGTCCGACACCCACGTGCCCGCCCGCGCCCGCAGCCTGCCCGGCGAACTGCTGGAGCGGATCGCCACCGCCGACGTCGTGGTGCACGCCGGGGACTGGACGGACATCGCCACCCTGGACCTGTTCGAGGAGCACGCCGCCCGCCTGGTCGCCGTGCACGGCAACAACGACGGACCGGAACTGCGCGCCCGGCTGCCCGGGACCGCCCGCGCCGAACTGGACGGGCTGCGGCTCGGCGTCGTCCACGAGACCGGCCCCGCCCGCGGGCGCGAGGAGCGCTGCGCCGCGCTGCACCCCGGCCTGGACGTGCTGGTCTTCGGCCACAGCCACATCCCCTGGGACACCACTGCCGAGGGCGGGATGCGCCTGCTCAACCCCGGCTCGCCGACCGACCGGCGCCGGCAGCCGTACTGCACCTACATGACCGCCCGCATCGAGGCGGGAAGCCTGGTCGCGGTGGAACTGCACCGCCTGCCGCCGCGGCACTGAGACGCCCCGCCGGCACCCGTGGGATTCGCGGGCACCGACGGGGCGTGCGCAGGGCGGGGTGCGCGGCCGGGTCAGCCGACGAAGCCGAGCGCGGCGACCGCGCCGATCGCGCCGAGTCCCATGAAGACCGGCATCAGGACCTTGATCTCCACCCAGCTGCCGGCCCGGAAGCGCATCGCCTTCGGCGGGCCGATCGGGTACCAGCGCTTGCGGCCGATCGGGATCGGCCACAGCACCGGGCAGCCGGAGACGGTCAGCGCGTCGCCCAGGCAGTGCACCAGGGCGCCCAGCGCCACCGGCAGGCCGATCCACAGGTAGTCCTGGCCGGGCTGGTCGAACAGCCAGTTCGCGCCGTTGCCCGGCTTGTCGAGCACGCTGGCGAGCGTCCAGGCGCTGGTCGCGCCGAGCAGCCAGACCAGGATGTCGCTGGACATCCGGGCCTGCCGCCACAGCAGCCCTTCGACGGCCAGCACCATGTGGATGAAGAGCACCACCAGGACGCCCCAGCGGTCGCCGTACGCCGAGAACAGCGAGGCCACCACGCCGGACAGCGCGGCCCAGAGCCAGGTGTGGGTGAGGGTGCGGTGGCCGCCGTTGCGGCGCGGGTCGCCCTTGCCGCGGGTCGCCTTGTAGGTGGCGGCACCGATCTTGTCGATGACCTCGCACAGGCCGCGTGACAGCGGGCCGAAGGCGCGGGAGACGGTGGCCGCCTTGTGGTCGAGGTCGGGGGCGAGCGCGGCGCCCGCCGAGATCAGCGCACCCGCCAGCAGGACGGGCCAGGGCATGGGCCGGTCCAGCGAGTACGCGGCCGCTCCTGCGGCCAGCCAGGCCGCCGCTCCGGAGAGCGCGTGTGCCGGTCCCATCATGGTGCTTCCCACCCCATCGCCGCGGTACGGGCGCCGTTGCGCGCCCCTGGTAGGGGCGCAGCATAGCCGAGCCGATCAAGGGCCTGCCCGGGGGCCCTGACCGCCGGTCACCGGGCCCGCCGGGGCGGCCGTTCGGGCCGGGAGCTCCGTGTGCGGACGGTCGGTAGGGCCCGCCTCAGTCCCGCTCGGTGAGCCACTCCCGGGCGTCGGCGACGGCCGTCCTGACCCGGTCGTCCGGATCGTCGGCGAGGCCGTCCACCAGCTCGGCCCGGCCAGGGGAGGACCAGTCCCAGACCGTGCGGACGAGCGCGGCGCGGACCCGCGGGTCGGGGTGGGCGGAGAGCCGGGCGAGTTCCGCCACCGGGCCCTTGCGGCGCCGTCGCCGTCCGAACCAGTGCAGCAGGTCGAGCAGGACCTCCGGATCGCCGGGATCGCCCGCCGCCGCCAGCCGTTCCAGCAGGACGCGGGTCGGCGGGGGCGGGCCGTCCAGCGGGTGGGGCAGCCGCTCGCGCAGCCGCCGGCCGCCGTACTCGCCGCGGACCCGGCAGCCGTCGCACTGGCAGGGCCGGCGGCCGTGCGACGCCGGGAAGTACCGCCAGCCGGCCACCTGCGGAGGGCGGCGCAGCCGGTGCACCTCGCCCGCGGCGACCGACCGGGGGAGGAACACCTCCCAGCCCCGCGGGTCCTCCATCGCGGCCAGCTGTCCGGCGGCCTCGGCCGCCGTCACCTGCCGGCCGGGCCTGCCGTAGTGGCGGACCGTCACCGGCTCGGCGTCGTCCAGCCGGAAGTGCACCGCGACCAGGCCGCCGCGGGTGCCGAAGCGGGCGAGCTCGCGCACCCACTGGTGGGTCAGGGTGTACGAGGGCAGCACCGGGAAGCAGTGGACGCCGCGCTCGCCGCGGCCCGCCGCCCGGATGCCCGAGCGGCGGATCCGCGGCGCGTCGGCCGCCGAGGTGAGGTGGACGAAGATCGGCACGGACGCAGGCTAGCGCCCGGCACCGTCAGCCGGGGAGCGGGTTTCCCGCCCGTACCCGGGACCGGCCGGGGGCGGGACGGCGCGGAGCCGCGCCGCGAGGTCCGGGTGGCTCGCCCGGAACGCGGGACTCCGGCCCGCCACGGCGTCGTGGAGGTCGCCGGGGTACAGGCCGCCCTCCGCAGCCGGGTCCGCCTCCAGCAGGTCGAGCGCCACCGGCACCAGGTGGGGCAGGCCGACGTCCTGGCCGATCAGCAGGCGCAGGCCCTCCGCACCGAGTTCGCCCAACGGCACCCGGCGCAGCGCGTGGGCGGTGGCCACCAACCGGGTGGCACCGGGGCCCGGCGGCGGCCAGGCGCCCTCCAGTTCGTCGAGAGATCGCCCGGGAGGGGCCGGTTCAGCAGTCACAGCCGCAGTCGCAACAGTCGCAGCCGTCACAGCAGTCGCACCCGTCGCAGCAGTCACAGTCGCAGCCGCTGCAGTCGCAATTGCCGCAGTCGCAGTCGCAGTTGCGCTGGCACCAGCCCTCCCTCTTCTCCCGACTGAACGGGTCCTCGTGCTCGCAGCACATCAGCTGGCAGGTGCAGGCCATCGCGGCCCACACCGCGCAGCCGGCGAGGCCCGAACGCCGCGGCTTCTTCGGCGGCAGCGGGGTCGGCGGCTCGCCGATCAGCGGACCGCCCGGGTGCGGGCCGTGCCCGTGGGCCGCACCCCCGTGAGCCGCGCGGGCGTGCGGGTCATGGGCGTGGGAGCCGTGCGCGTGCTGCCCGCCCGCGGTGACCGAGCAGCCCGCGCCGTGGCCGAACACCCGGTCCACCGCGAGGCCGGTCTCGTG
Source organism: Kitasatospora sp. NPDC085895 (assembly GCF_040702125.1). NCBI lineage: Bacteria > Bacillati > Actinomycetota > Actinomycetes > Kitasatosporales > Streptomycetaceae > Kitasatospora > Kitasatospora sp. NPDC085895. The sequence continues at coordinate 75,981 of NZ_JBFBJY010000030.1, forward strand.
CGCGAGCAGCCGGTGCACCAACGCCCGCTCGGTGAGCTCGACGTCCTTCAGCGCGAGCCGGATGCCGTGCACCGCGTCCCGGCACAGCCGCTCGGCCTCGTCCCGGCCGGTGCCGGTGGCCGTCAGCGGGTTCCACTGCCCGGCGGCAGCGTCCTCCTGCTGGTCCTCCGCCGCGTCCAGCAGGTGCGCCAGCCGGCCGAACAGCCGGCCCGCCTCCGCCAGCGCCGCCGCGTTGGCCGGCCGGCCGGCCAGCACCGCGGTGTGCGCGAAGGCGGCCGCGGTCGCCGTCTCCGTCGGCTCCGTCACCAGCAGCACCGAGGTGCCCGGCCCGGCGGCCCGCTCCAATTCCCCCTGCCGGTCGGCCGCGTCCAGCAGCACCGCGGTGTCGAAGCCCAGCCCCGCGCCGCCGCCCGCGCTCTGCCGGTCCCAGCGCCGGGCCACCGCCCGCGCCCCCGCGGCGACCGGCCGCTTCGCGAACACCCCGTCGGCGTCCAGCACGTGGTCGCGGACCTTCACCGACGCCAGCGCCAGCGACACCGCCGCGGCGAGCCGGGCGCCCTCGCCCTGCGCCACCTCGGCGCTGCGCATGCCGCGCAGCGGGCACGGGCCGGCCGTCCGGCGCCCGCCCGCCGCCCGCGGCCCCTGAGCCTCCACCAGCACGGATATGACGAGGCCGTCGTAGTTGGTGGCCGTCCGGGCCAGCTGCCCGTGGTCGTCGCGCAGCGCCAGGCAGAGCCCGCACAGGTGGGCCATCCACGAGCTGCGCAGCGTCTCCGACAGGCTGTGCCGACACGGCCTGATGATTCCGAACACCGTTCCCCCTCCCCGTTCGCGGCCCCACGGGCCGCGGTCGAACGGCCGTCATCCTAGGCGGTGCCACCGGGGCCGTGGCCAGGGACGGGTCGTGCGCCCCCGGCCGTGATCGGCCTCCGAGCGCAGGTCGGCGGCGGTGGCGGCGCCGGGGTGCCGTCCCGGCTTGCCGAGCGGGGCCGTCCGGGGGACGGTCGGAGGGGCGGCCGCGGCTCCGCCGAGGGCCCGGCCGTGAACGCGCCGATCCGGGAGGACACCGCCATGAAGGCCGTCGTCGTCCGCGACTTCACCGCACCGCTCGCCATCGAGGACCGCCCGCTGCCGGAGCCCGCCCCGCACCAGGTCCTGGTCCGCATCGAGGCCTCCGGCCTCTGCCACACCGACATCCACGCGGCCCGCGGCGACTGGCCCGTCCGCCCGACCCCGCCGTTCGTCCCCGGGCACGAGGGCGTCGGCGTGGTCGAACGGGCCGGGGACCTCGTCCGGCACGTCGGGCTCGGACAGCGGGTCGCCATCCCGTGGCTCGCCGACGCCTGCGGCCACTGCGACCACTGCGTCTCCGGCTGGGAGACGCTCTGTCTGCAGCAGCACAACTCCGGCTACTCCGTGGACGGCGCCTACGCCGAGTACGCGCTCGCCCACGGCGACTACGTGGTGCCGGTGCCGGACGGCATCGACCCGATGGACGCCGCACCGCTGTCCTGCGCCGGCGTCACCACCTACAAGGCGGTCAAGGTCGCCGACTCGGGCCCCGGCACCCGGGTGCTCGTCTCCGGCATCGGCGGCCTCGGCCACCTCGCCCTCCAGTACGCCCGCCTCGCCGGCGCCGAGACGATCGCCGTCGACGTCACCGACGAGAAGCTGGCCCTGGCCCGGGAACTCGGCGCCGACCACGTCATCGACGCCCGCATCCAGGACGTCCCCGCGCGGACGCAGAAGCTCGGCGGTGCGGACGCCGCGATCGCGCTCGCCGTCAGCAACGACTCGTTCCGGGCCGCGTACGGCGCGCTGCGGCGGGGCGGCACCCTCGTCCTGGTCGCCCTGCCGGCCGGCGGCACCCTGGAGATCCCCGTCTTCGACACCGTACTGAACGGGACGAAGGTGGTCGGCTCGATCGTCGGCACCCGCCAGGACCTCGCCGAGGTCTTCCGGCTGCACGAACTCGGCCGGACCAGGGTGATCCGGGAGACCCGGCGGCTGGAGGACGTCAACGACTGCTTCGAGGACGTCCTCGCGGGCCGGGTGTCGGCCCGGCTGGTCTTCGACCTGCGCTGAGCCGCCGCCTGCCAGGCAGGGTCAGACGGCGAGGTAGCCGCCGGGCTCCGCGGTGAACAGCGGGCCACCGGGCCCGGCGACCTGCCAGGCCGCGGTGCCCGCGACGGCGGTGTCCGGCGGCACCGACAGCGTGACGCCCGGCTCGAAGCGCAGCTCCAGCCCGCCGGCCCGGGTCACCGCCGCCCCCGCCACCCGGGCGCCGACCAGCCCGGCCAGCAGACCCGACGCGGGAACCGACAGCCCCGGGTAGAAGTGCTCGACCTCGGCGGCCGTCCGGACCCGGAAGTCGTTCGCCACGGTCAGCACCACACCGCCGGACAGCACCAGCCGCAGCGGCCCGGCCACCCTGACGGCCTCCACCTGCAGCCCGGTCAGCACGGACTCGATCTCGCGGACCATACGACCTCCTTGGGCAGGGCGGCACCGGCCGCTCCACTGCCACGATTGTCATGCCGCAGGCGGGCCGCCGTCACACCCGCCGCGCCGCCCGCCGCGGGTGCCCGGCCGCGCGGAGGCCCGATCACCCGGGACCGGCCGCCGGTGCGCCGTCCACCAGTTCGAGCGGCCCGGCCGCAGCCCCCCGACGGGCCAGCACGGCCGCGGTCCGGCGGTCCCCGGCGGCCGCCGCCGTGCCGCCGGACCGTCCACCACCCGGGCACCCGCCGTCGAAGACGTACACCAGGCGCGGAGCGCCGCCGGGCAGCCAGTCCAGGGCGAGCAGCCGCCCCGGGGCCCGGACCGAACCGAAGCGCTCGCGCAGCACCCGCGCCGCGGCACCCCGCGGCGTCTCCCGGTCGGCCGCCACCGGCTCCTGCACCGAGAGCACCCGGTCGGCCGGACCGGCGACGAGCACCTGGACCTCGGCCCGGATCCGCGGACGGGTGGCGTAGTACGTCTCCCGGTCCAGCGGCGGCACCACCGGCTGCCGCTCGCCCCCCGCCAGGTCCAGCCCGGCCGCCCGGGTGTACGGCGGCGCCGGCACCGGCGGCAGCCCGGCCGCCGCCGGCCCGACCGGGAAGCTGTCCTCCATCTCCACCGGACCCGACCCGGCCGGCGCCCGCAGACACGCCGCCACCCGCCGCGACAGCCGAGGCGGCAGCGCCGAGGCCGCCTGCCGGGGCGTCACGAAGGCGTACCCGCCGAGCTCGTCCTCCTGCAGCCGCACGGCCGCCAGCTCCGCCGCGGTCAGCGGCTGCGCCCAGTAGAGGAAGGAGACGATCGGCGGTCGGGTGCGGCTCATCGCCCAGTCCACGCTCGCCAGCGCCAGTAGCCGCGGCCGCAGCCCCATCTCCTCCTGCAGCTCCCGCACGGCGGTCGCCCGCAGCGTCGCGTCCCCGGGCTCCCAGCCGCCGCCCGGCACCTCGACCGGGTGCCGGCTCTCGTACACCGCCCGGACGACCATCACCCGGCCCGCCGCGTCCCGGAACAGCACGCCCGCCGCCGCCAGCGGCCCGGCCACCCCGTCCCACCCCATGGCCCCGCCTCCTCGTCGCCGCGCCCGGCCGTCGCGCGGATCCGCCCCGCCCCGCCCCGCCCCGCGGGCGGGCGGGCCGTACGGACGGCATCCGGGACACTCCGCAGCGTAGACGCGGAATCCGGCGGGCGGCGCGCGAGCATGGCCGGATGGCCGTCACCTGCCGCAGGCTCCACGACGAACCCGGACCCGACGAGGGAACCCTCGTCCTGGTCGACCGGCTCTGGCCGCGCGGCCTCGGGAAGGCGGACGCCGGCTTCGACGAATGGGCGAAGACCGTCGCCCCCAGCACCGAGCTGCGCCGCTGGTACGGACACGACCCGGAGCGCTGGACGGAGTTCCGCCGCCGCTACCGCACCGAACTGGACGAGCCGGAACGCGCCGGGGCCCTGGACCACCTGCGCGCCCTGGCCCACCGCGGCCCGCTCACGCTGCTCACCGCCTCGCACGAGGTGGGGACCAGCCACGCCGCGTACCTGGCCGAGCTGCTGAACGGCTGAGCCGCGCCAGGGGTCAGGTGCACCAGAACAGGAACGGCGTGCAGGACTTCGACGGTTTCGGCGATGGCTTGTGGCTGGGCCGCACGGTCGCCGTCGCGGTCGGCGTGGCGGTGGTCGGCGTCGCGGTGGCCGTCGGAGCGGACGCGGAGGCGGAGGCGCCCGGCCGCGCGCTCGCGGACTTCGACGGCTTCGCCGGGACCTGCCGGGTGGGCGCGGCCGAGGTGGTGGCCGGCGCCACGGTGGGCGTGTCGCTCGCCGCCGGCACGGTGTCGTCCACCGGCGCGCTGATCGGGCGTGCGGCGCCGCTGCCGTCCGGTGCCACGAGGGCCAGCACACCGGCGCCGCCGAGGACGAGGCCGGCAGCCGTGAGGATGGCCGCCCGGCGCCGCTTCGGTGCGGCCGTCCGGCGGGAGCGGCGGCGGTGCGGCTCGCCGTCCCGGGCCGGGCGGGCCGTGCTGCGGGCGGGCAGCACGGCCGTCACGTCCACCGGGGCGGGGCCACCGGCCGCCCCGCAGCCGGGGCAGGACAGTGCGCCGTTGAGGTGGCGTCGGCACGGTGCGCAGTAGTCCATGGGGTCTGCCGGGGTCGGTTCTCGCGCGGCAGGGGCGCGGCCTTGCGAAACGGACCCTACGCACGGCACCCGAACGGCCGACAGGTGTCACGTGTGAGGCTTTCGGGGAGATCCGATGCGGTCCGCAGAGGGGCGGCACGCACGCGAACGGGCCGGCCGCCCCGCAGAGGGGCGGCCGGCCCGCGCGCTGTCCGACCGGCCGGCGGCTAGGAGCCGGCGACCTCCAGCACCTGGGCGTACGGTGCCAGCTTGCGCAGCGACTCGATGCTCTTCAGGCACTGCTCCCGCGACTCCTCCGGGTCGCCGGTGACGACGACCGAGCCGTTGCTGGCCTTCAGGCGGAAGCGGTGGTTGCCCGACTCGTCGACGTACAGCTCGAACTTGCCTGCCATGTCCGTGTTCACCTCTCGACGGGGATCCCCCTCACCGGGCACCGTAGGAACGAACCCCCTCTGCCGCATGCCGGCTGAGGCGTTCGGGTGGGCGCCGGACGGGTGTCCGGAGCCCCGGCGGGCCGGTGCCGCGGCCGCCCGCGCGGCCCCGGAGCGGCGCGGCGCGCGGCCGGGGCAGGGCGGGCGGGGTTGCCCGGCCGGCGGGTTGACGTGCGTTCAGACGGAGTGCGGCGCGGCCGCCGACCGGGAGGAGGCCGGGATGCGGCAGGGACCGGGTGCACAGGAGGTCTCGGACGCGGTCGGGGGCGGGGGCGGGGGCCTGCTGCTCGGCACGCTGCGCACGCTCGTCCCGGTCGGGTCGGCGGCCCGGGCGGTGGAGGTGCTCGCGGCCGCCGCGGCGGTCTGCGGGGACGAGGCCGACCGGCGGCTGCACGCCGACGTCCGGCCCGGGGCGGTGCTGCTCGCCCTGGTGCCGCCCGCGGGGGCAGGGGTGGGCGCGGCGGAGGTGGAGCTGGCGCGGCGGATCTCCGCCGTCCTGCACGGCGCGGGGCGGCGGGGGAGCCGCGCTCCGTGCAGCTCCTGGAGATCGGCGTCGACGCGCTGGACGCCGCCGCGGTGCGGCCGTTCTGGAAGGCGGTGCTGGGCTACGCGGACGCCCCGGGCGCGGACGGGCCGTCGGATCCGCTGGTGGACCCGGCCGGGCGGGGTCCGGCGGTCCGGTTCCAGCGGATGGAGCGGCCGCGGCCGCAGCGCAACCGGCTGCACCTGGACGTGACCGTGCCGCACGACGAGGCGCAGCGGCGGGTCGGGGCCGCGCTGGCCGCCGGCGGCCGGCTGGTCTCCGCCGCGCGTGCGCCCGCGTGGTGGGTGCTGGCGGATCCGGAGGGCAACGAGGTGTGCGTGAGCACCTGGCAGGGCCGGGACGGGTAGCCGCAGCGCGCGTGGGCGCTGCGGTGGACCCGGGCGGGACGTCGTGGGTCGACCGCCCGGGTCCACCGGTCCGTGGGGCCGGGATCAGCCGGCGGTCACCGAGGTGTCGTCGATCAGGAAGCTGGTCTGGAGGGAGGAGTCCTCCGTGCCGGTGAACTTGATCGTGACGGTCTTGCCCTTGAAGGCCGACAGGTCGAGCGTGCGCTGGACGTAGCCCGTGGTGGCGTCGACGTTCGAGTAGGTGGCCAGGGTGGTCGTCGTGGTGCCGCTGACGACCTGGACCTTGAGCGTGTCGTACGCCGTGCTACCGGTCTCCGCGGTGGTGATCCGGTTCCAGAAGGTCAGCTTGGGTGCGGTGGCGGTCGCCGGGACGCTCACCGACTGCGAGAGCGTGTCGGTGTGCGCCGAGCCGTAGCCGTCCAGCCAGGCGTAGTACGAGCCGGTGCGGGGGGCCGCGCCCGCGTCGTTGGTGATGACGCCGGAGGTGCCCGTCCAGGAGGTCGCGCCGGACTCGAAGCCCGGGTTGAGCAGCAGGTTGTCGCCGGTGGGCGGCGGGGTGGTGCCGCCGCAGGTGGTGGCGGTCGGCGCGACGGAGACCGCGCTCCAGGCCTTCTCGACCGCGGCGCACTGGGTGCTGCCGGCGCCGTACAGGTCCTTGGCGGCCTTGACGGTGGCGGTGCGGGCGCCCGGGTAGTCGGTGTTGGAGGTCATGTAGACCGACAGCGCGCGGTACCAGATCTTGGTGGAGGCGTCGTTGCCGATGCCGGCGATCGTGGAGCCGTCGCAGGTGGGGCTGTTGCCCCACTGGGACTGGCCGGAGCCGACGGCGAGCAGGTAGAAGAAGTGGTTGCCGACGCCGGACGAGTAGTGCGGGTTGAGGTTCTTGGTGGTGCTGGACCAGCACTTGACGGACTTGCCGTCCTTGCTCGGGTCGTCCATCCAGCGCAGCGGGGTGCCGTTGCCGTTGATGTCGATCTTCTCGCCGATGAGGTAGTCCGGTGCGTCGGCCGGGCTGTTGGCGTTGAACTCGACCATCGTGCCCATGATGTCCGAGGTGGCCTCGTTGAGGCCGCCCGCGTCGCCGCTGTAGATCAGGCCGGCGGTGGCGGCCGTGACGCCGTGGCTCATCTCGTGGCCGGCGACGTCGATCTCGGTGAACGGCTTGGAGCCGACCGCGCCGTCGCCGTAGATCATCGCGAAGCTCGCGTCGTCCCAGCCGGCGTTGTCGTAGTTGGTGCCGTAGTGGACGAAGGAGCGGGCGCCCACGCCGTCGTTCTTGATGCCGTTGCGACCGAGGACGTTCTTGTAGAAGTCCCAGGTGGCCTGGATGCCGTAGTGGGCGTCGACGGCGACCGTGGCGCGGTCGGTCAGGGCGTTGTTGCCCCAGACGTTGTCGGCGTCGTTGAAGGCCACGCCCCAGCCGGCCGGCGGGGAGTCGTTGGTGGCGGTCTGGTTCTGCGCGTCGCGGGTCTCGCCGTTGCCGCGGACGGGGTCCTTGAGGGTGTAGCTGCTCGTGGAGTTCTGCGTGGTGCTGACGTTGACGTTGCCGACCTGGTAGCCCTTGCCGGTGCCGGTGGAGGCCGCGGCGGCCAGGGCGGCGGGGGCCGGGGCGGCGGCGGTGGGGGCCGCCTTGGCCTTGACGCGCTTGGTGCCGTCCGGCAGGAACGCGGAGAAGCCGTCCCAGCTCTCGCCGGTGGCGCCGGTGACGGCGTCGACCAGGACGTGGAGGTGGCTGGGGGCGCGGTCCGCGCCGGTGCCGTTGAGGACGACCTCCCAGACCAGCTTCGGCGAGGCGCCGGTGACGTCCACCGTCAGGACGGCGGTGCTGCTGCCGCGGGTGCCGCGGAACAGCTTGGCGGCCTTGGCGATCGCCTGCTGATCGGTGACGGAGGGGGTCACCGAGAGCGAGAGCGGCGTGGCCTGGGTCAGGCTGGTGGAGTCGAGGGTGCCGTTGGGGGCGGAGTGCACGACCACGTCGCCGCCGCGGACGGGGAGGCCGCGGTAGGTCCGGTTGAAGTGGACGTGGCGGGTGCCGTCCGCGTCGACCTGCACGTTGGTGACCTGGAAGCGGTCGTCGGCGCCGGCCTTCACCGCGTCGGGGTGGGCGGCGACCTGGGCGCTTGCGTCCTGCACGGCCTTGCTGTGGGAGGCCTGGGGCTGCGGGCCGGGTGCGGCGGCCACGGCGGGGACACCGGCGCCGGCTATGACGAGGGTGCTGACCGCGAGGGTGAGGGAGCTGCTCAGAAGGGGTCTCTTCATGGCGCCGAAGCGTGCTGGCTCATATGAATACCAGTCAACGCATGGCAATTCTGTAAAAATTAACAGACTTCAAGTTGACGGTTGATGTGAAGGGTCCGAAGCTGTGCGTTTCCTGGGAGGACCCGCTGCGGCCTGGGAATTCTTGACCGCGAACAGTCGTGGGGCCCGGCCGGCCGGGTCACGGCTGTGATCCATCTCACGGTGTTCCGGGCGGTGGTCGGTAAGCCCTGGACGTCCTGTTCGAGGTTGTCAGAGCGGGTGTTCGCGGGCCACGTCCTCGGGGCGTTTGTCCGTCCGCAATCCTTCGAAGCGGGGTGCGCGCAGCCGTCCGTCGCGGGTCCACTCGGTGAAGCCGACCCGGGCGACCAGCCGTGGTTCGACCCAGTGCACCCGGCGCTCCCCGGCGGGCGGGTCGGCGAACGGCGGGTCGGGGCGGACGAGGGTGTCGAGCTCGGCCCGCAGCCGGTGCAGCAGGGCCGTGTCGAAGCCCGTTCCGACCTTGCCGGCGTAGCGCAGCAACGTGGCCTCGTAGTGCCCGACCAGCAGGGCTCCGAAGCCGGTTCGGCGGCCGGACGGATCGGTGAAACCGCCGACCACCAGCTCCTGGCCCGCGGTGCACGGCAGCTTCAGCCAGTCCGGGGAGCGGCGCGGCACGTACCGGCTGTCGGCGCGCTTGGCGATCAGCCCCTCCCAGCCCCGCGCGCAGGCTTCGGCGAGCGGCACCGGGCCGTCCGCCCGGGCGTGCTCGGTGAAGTGCAGCGGATCGGCGAAGTCCAGCGTCTCGCGCAGCAGTTGCTTGCGGTCCAGCAGAGGCAGCCCGGTGGTGTCGTGCCCCATCAGCGCGGTCAGGTCGAACAGGAAGAAGGAGACCTGCACCCCGGCGGCGGCCGCCCGGACGGGGTCGCGCAGCTGCATCCGCCGCTGCAGCCGGGCGAAACTGGTCCGGCCCTGCCGGTCGAAGGCGACGATCTCGCCGTCCACGGTGAACCGGGGGACCGGCTGCGCGGCGAGCGCCGCCACCAGCTCCGGGTAGCCCCCGGCCATCGGCTCGCCGGTGCGGGAGAACAGCCGGACGGTGTCGCCGTCCCGCTCGGCGACCGCCCGGACGCCGTCCAGCTTGCGTTCCAGCAGCCAGCCGTCGTCGAAGCTGCGGCGGGTGCTCGGAGTGGCGAGCATGGGGCGGATCGGCACGTCTGCGCAGGTACCCGGGGGCCGGTCGGGCGGAAACCGTCCCGGCCGCCCTGCCGCCGGGACGGCCCAGTGGGACAGTGGACAGCGGGGGCCGGCAGCTGGAAGGAGCACGCCGATGGACCAGCAACCGATGTCCGGCAGCACACAGCCCGCAGTTCCGGCGAAGGGTGCGGTGCAGGCCGTGGCGGAGCCGCACTGGCCGATGGAACCGGTCTTCCGGAAGAAGCCGAAGCTGTCGGTGCGGCTGCGCGACATGTTCCTGGGGGTGAGCAGCTCGGCGGTGGTCTTCCTGCTCTCGCTGACCGTCGGCCTGATCATGGTCGAGGTGCAGGTGGACTCCAACTGGATGACGGCCTTCTGCTCACTCGTCTGGGCGATCACCTTCCTCGCGCTGATCGGCTGGTTCCTGGGGCACCGCGGTGGCGACCAGGCGCCGGTCGGCCGGGTGCGGATGGCCTGAGCCCGCATCCTCCCCGGACGTGGGGGGGGGGGGGGGCCGCCCGGGGGCGCGTTCGCGGAGGCCGGGGCCGCCGCCGCGGCCCCCGGCGCGCGCGCGCCCGCGCCGC
>NZ_JBFBJY010000031.1:0-85770 GCF_040702125.1 Kitasatospora sp. NPDC085895
ACTCTCGCCGCACCGGACGGAAGTCCGAGTACGTCCAGTACGAGGACTTCCGTCCGGCACGCCGACAGCACGCACCGGACGCCGCTCCTTGACGGGCGAAGGTTGCCTGACGCGGCACTAGAATCCGCGCCACGATTCAAGATCGCAGAGGGGTGCGGAGATGGACGAGGACGGGAGAGCCGTGCGGAGCGGCCGGCGCCGGGCATGGATCGGCGCCGGCGCGGGCGTGGCGCTGCTGGCGGTCGGTGGCAGCGCCCGGGCGCTGCCCGGCGGGTCGGAGCACCCACCGGCGGCCCGGCCGGTGCCGACCGTCACGGCCCCGCCGACCCCGTCGCCGGGCGCGACCGTCCCGTCGCCGGGCGCGGCCGCTGCGGCGCCGACTCCGACGGCATCCCCGTCCGCGGACCCCGCCCGCGCCGCATCGCCGGAGGCGACCCGGGCCCGGGCGACCCGGGCGGTCCCTCCCACCCGCCGGGCGACCGCGACGCCCCGGTGGCAGACCAGCCCCCGCACCGACGACCCGCAGAACGACGGCGGCAGCACCACCCACAACGGCGCCTGCGCCACCAACCCCGCCGGCGAGATCATGACCTGCGACCCGGTGAAGACCGGCACCCCGCTGCCCCGCACCCCGTGAGGGGTCACTTGCGCGGGTTGGCCCGCCGGGTGGGCTCGGCGGTGGTGGGGTCCTCCGGCCAGGGATGGCGGGGATAGCGGCCGCGGAGGTCGGCGCGGACGGCCCGGTAGCCGTCCCGCCAGAACGAGGCGAGGTCGCCGGTGACCGCGGCCGGGCGGCCGGCGGGGGAGAGCAGGTGAACGGTGAGCGGGACGCGCCCGCCGGCCAGCGCCGGCGCCGCCTGCCAGCCGAACAGCTCCTGGAGCTTCACGGCGAGGACGGGCCGCTCCCCGGAGTAGTCCACCCGGATCCTCGACCCGCTCGGGACCGCGATCCGCTCGGGCGCCAGCTCGTCCAGCCGCCCGGCCTCGCCGCCCGCCCAGGGCAGCAGCCGCTGCAGGGCGGCGGCGGTGTCGATCCGGCCGAGGTCGGCCCGCCGCCGGGCCCGGGAGAGCTCCGGCTCCAGCCAGTCGGCGGCCCGTTCCAGCAGGGCCTGCTCGGAGACGTCCGGCCACGGGTCGCCGAGCACGCGGTGCAGGAAGGCCAGCCGCTCCCGCAGTCCGTCCGCGGTCGGCGGCCAGGACAGCAGGGCGAGGACGCCCTCCCGGGCGAGCCCGTCCAGCAGGGCGGCCCGCACCGGCACCGGGTCCGGGTCGGTGAGCGGCGCCGCGGTGAGCTCCACCGCGCCGAGCCGGGCGACCCGCCGGGCGGTGACGTCGCCCTCGCGGGCGGACCAGTGCACCTCCTCGCGTTCGGTGACCAGGGCGGCGCCGGCCCGCCGGGCGGTGGCCTCGTCGAGCGCGACGGCCCGCCGCACCCGGGCCGAGGGAGAGCCCGCCGGCCGGTCGGCCACCGCAACCGCGAGCCAGCCGGCGCCGGAGAGCAGCGAGCCGGGGCCGAGCTCGGCGGCGGTGCCGGAGGCCATCAGGTAGCCGCGGTCGCCGCCGCGGGCACGGGCGATCCGCTCCGGGTGGGCGAGCGCGACGACCAGTCCGGCCGCGACCTCGTCGGACACGGCACCCTCCCCGCCGGGCCCGGAGCCGTCCTGCCGCAGCCGCCGGGTCTCGTCCCGCCAGCGGCGCGCGTACGGGTCGTCGGCACCGCGGACGCTCCGCCAGACGGCGAGCAGGTCGTCTCCGAGGGCGCGCGGCGGCTCCTCGGAGAGCAGGGCGACGAGCTCCGCGGCACGGCGGGCGCCCACCAGGCCGGTGCCGTCCAGGAGGGCCCGGGCGAGCCGGGGGTGCAGCCCGGTGCGGGCGATCCGGCGGCCGCGGTCGGTGGCCCGCCCGTCGGCGTCCACGGCGCCGAGCGCCCGCAGGGTGTCCCGGGCGGCGGCCATGGCGCCGGCCGGCGGCGGGCCGGGCAGGGCGAGGCCGCGGGCGTCCGGGTCGCCCCAGCAGGAGGCCTGCAGGGCGAAGCCGGTCAGGTCGGCGAGGGCGATCTCCGGGGTCGGGAAGGGCTGCGCGCGGGCGTCCTCGACCTCGGCCCAGCAGCGGTAGACGGTGCCGGGGGCCTCGCGGCCGGCCCGGCCGGCGCGCTGCCTGGCGGCGGCCAGCGAGACCCGGACGGTGACCAGCCCGCCGAGACCGCGGGCGTGGTCGGTGCGCGGCTCCCGGGCGAGACCCGAGTCGACGACGGTGCGCACGCCGGGCACCGTCAGCGAGGACTCGGCCACGGAGGTGGCGAGCACCACGCGCCGCCGGGCGCCCGGGGCGAGCGCCGCGTCCTGGACGGCCTGCGGCGCCTGGCCGTGCAGCTGCAGCACCTCGACGCCGGTGCCGAGCAGCCCGGCGACCCGGGCGATCTCGCCGACGCCGGGCAGGAAGCAGAGCACGTCGCCCTCGCGTTCGGCGAGCGCCCGGCGGACGGTGGCCGCGACGTGGTCGAGCAGCAGCGGATCCGTCCGGGTGCCGTGCGGCGGCCGGACGGCGCGCGGCGGGGGAGCCCACGCCACCTCGACGGGGTGGGACAGCCCGTGCGCCTCGACCACCGGTGCGCCGCCGAGCAGCTCCGCCCAGGCCGCGGTGTCGGAGGTCGCGGAGGCGCAGACCAGCTGCAGCTCCGGCCGCAGCGCCGCCCGGACGTCGAGCAGGAAGGCGAGCGCGGTGTCGGCGTCCAGGTGCCGCTCGTGGCACTCGTCGAGGACGACCGCGTCGACGCCCGGCAGCTCCGGGTCGCGCTGCAGCCGCTGCAGCAGGACGCCGGTGGTGACCACCTCGACCACCGTCCGCGGCCCGACCCGCCGCTCGCCGCGGACGGTGAGGCCGACCTGCTCGCCGACGGCGCCGCCGAGCAGCCAGGCCATCCGGCGGGCCGCGGCGCGCACGGCGAGCCGGCGGGGTTCGGCGACCAGGACGCGGCGGGCGGGCCCGGGCAGGCCGTCGGCGAGCCCGGCGAGGGCCAGCGGGACGAGGGTGGTCTTGCCGGAGCCGGGCGGTGCGGCGAGCACCGCGGCGCCGTGCCCGGCGAGGGCGCGCTGCAGTGGGGGGACGGCGGTGCGGACGGGCAGTTCGAGGCCTGCGGGGCGCACCGGCGGTCAGCCCCGCTGCGCGACGAAGATCGCGGTGCCGGGGATCAGCCGGCCGCGCAGCGGCGACCAGCCGCCCCACTCCTGGTCGTGGCCCTCGGGCCACTCCGGTTCGACGAGGTCGAGCAGCCGGAAGCCGGCGGCGGTGAGCTCGCGGACCCGGTCGCCGAGGGTGCGGTGGTGCTCGACGTAGGTGGCGCGGCCCTGCTCGTCCTGCTCGACGTAGGGGGTGCGGTCGAAGTAGGAGGCGGTGGCGGTGAGGCCCTCGACGCCGGGCTCGTCGGGGAAGGCCCAGCGGATCGGGTGGGTCACCGAGAAGACCCAGCGGGCGCCGGGCCGCAGCACCCGGTGGACCTCGCGCATCAGTGCGGCGGTGTCGGCGGAGAAGGGCACCGCGCCGTAGGCGGAGCAGGCGAGGTCGAAGGAGCCGTCGGCGAAGGGCAGCACCGCGGCGTCGGCCTGGACGACGGCGACCGGGTCGCCGCCGCGGACGAGGTCGATCCGCCGGGAGTGCTGCAGCTGGCGGAAGGAGATGTCGAGGGCGACCGGGCGGGCGCCGCGGGCGGCGAGCCAGCGGGAGCACTGGGCGGCGCCGGCGCCGATCTCCAGCACGTCGAGGCCCTTCAGCGCGGCGGGGTCGCCGAGCAGCCGGGCGTCGGACTCGTCGAGGCCCTCGGGGCACCAGGTGAAGCGGTCGTCGCCGAGGAAGGCGCCGTGCTCGTCCTGGTACTCGTCGGCGTTGCGGTCCCACCAGTGGCGGCTGGCCCGGCTGGACTCGCCGGGGTCGGCCGTGCGCCGGACGGCGTCGTCCTCCTCGCCGTGGCCGCCGTGCTCGCGGTGGCCGCGGTCGTCGTCGGCGGGGTGGTCGGGGGTGCTGGTCACGATGCTGGGCCCGTCGCGTAGGGTGTCGGTTGCGGAAGCGCCGCTGCCGTGAACCGGCTCCGTACGGGACCGGGTCGGGGTGGTGGCATCCGGGGACGTCCCCTGCGACAGCCGCCGTTCTGGCGCGCTGTTGGAGGATATGGCCTGATCCATCCCGGCCTCCACCGGTCTCGACGCCCTTCGCGTTGACCGTGCCAGGCTGTCCCCGTATGCTACAAGTTGCGCTGCGGGCCTGCGCGCCTCGGACGGAGCAGGTCGCGCTCGCATCTGTCGAAGACCCCACGGTCTGCAAGACGGACACCTGTCCTTCAGGATTTCTCATGGGGGTCGGTGCGCCGTGTTCTTGGCTGTCCGGCTTTCGGTGGGAGCGATACGGGCCCTCCGCGTGGCATTACCTACGACTTCATGTCCGTACCGGAGCCCTTTTCCTAATGACGAGCCCCACCGACACCTCTGTCAGCACCACCCCGCAGGTTGCGGTCAACGACATCGGCGACGCGGACGCGTTCCTCGCGGCGATCGACGAGACCATCAAGTACTTCAACGACGGCGACATCGTTGAGGGCGTCATCGTGAAGGTCGACCGTGACGAGGTGCTCCTCGACATCGGTTACAAGACCGAGGGTGTCATCCCGTCCCGCGAGCTCTCGATCAAGCACGACGTCGACCCCCACGAGGTTGTCTCCGTGGGCGACAACATCGAGGCCCTGGTCCTCCAGAAGGAGGACAAGGAGGGTCGTCTCATCCTGTCCAAGAAGCGCGCCCAGTACGAGCGCGCCTGGGGCACGATCGAGAAGATCAAGGAAGAGGACGGCATCGTCACCGGTACCGTCATCGAGGTCGTCAAGGGTGGTCTCATCCTCGACATCGGCCTCCGCGGCTTCCTCCCGGCCTCGCTGGTCGAGATGCGCCGTGTCCGCGACCTCCAGCCGTACGTCGGCAAGGAGCTCGAGGCCAAGATCATCGAGCTGGACAAGAACCGCAACAACGTGGTCCTGTCCCGCCGTGCCTGGCTGGAGCAGACCCAGAGCGAGGTCCGCCAGACCTTCCTCACCACCCTCCAGAAGGGCCAGGTGCGCTCCGGCGTCGTCTCCTCGATCGTCAACTTCGGTGCCTTCGTGGACCTGGGCGGCGTCGACGGCCTGGTGCACGTCTCCGAGCTGTCCTGGAAGCACATCGACCACCCGTCCGAGGTCGTCGAGGTCGGCCAGGAGGTCACCGTCGAGGTCCTCGACGTGGACATGGACCGCGAGCGCGTCTCCCTGTCGCTGAAGGCGACCCAGGAGGACCCGTGGCAGCAGTTCGCCCGGACCCACCAGATCGGCCAGGTCGTCCCCGGCAAGGTCACCAAGCTGGTTCCGTTCGGTGCGTTCGTCCGCGTGGACGAGGGCATCGAGGGCCTGGTCCACATCTCCGAGCTGGCCGAGCGCCACGTCGAGATCCCGGAGCAGGTCGTCCAGGTCGGCGACGAGATCTTCGTCAAGGTCATCGACATCGACCTCGAGCGTCGTCGCATCAGCCTCTCGCTGAAGCAGGCCAACGAGTCCCTCGGTGCCGACCCGGCGTCGGTCGAGTTCGACCCGACCCTGTACGGCATGGCCGCGTCCTACGACGACCAGGGCAACTACATCTACCCGGAGGGCTTCGACCCCGAGGCGAACGACTGGCTGCCCGGCTTCGAGAAGCAGCGCGAGGAGTGGGAGCGGCAGTACGCCGAGGCCCAGGCCCGCTTCGAGCAGCACCAGGCCCAGGTCATCAAGAGCCGTGAGGCCGACGCCGCCGCTGCCGCCGAGGCCGGCGAGGAGGCCCCGGTCTCCGGTGGCGGCTCGTACTCCTCCAGCAGCGACGAGGGCTCCGGCGCTCTCGCTTCGGACGAGGCGCTCGCCGCGCTCCGCGAGAAGCTGGCCGGCGGCCAGAGCTGATCGCAGTGCGCGCAGCCTGAGGGCTGAGCAGTAGGAGGCGGAACCCCCGCCCGGTGTCGACCGGGCGGGGGTTCCGTCTTTGTTGTCCGGTATTTCTTATGTGTCGTTTACGTCACAGGAATTGTGAGATGAGGCTCATCGTCCCTCTATAGGACGAATCAGACTTTGCGCCTACATTGAGGGGAACTGCCCGAAAGGCTCCTTCATGCGCAATCCCCTCGCTGCCGCATCGCCTTCGCCCGCCGTCCTGCCCGCGCCCGCCGACCACTGGGTCGGCGGGCGACTCGCGGCCCTCGGCCGGGCGTGCTTCCGCCACCGCCGCTGGGTACTCGCCTTCTGGGCGTTCGTCCTCGCGGCCGGCGTGCTGATCGGCGGGCGGGTCTTCGAGGGGACGGTCGCCGGCGGCGGCTCCGGCGGCTCCGAGGCCGCCCGCGGCACCGCCGCCGTCCAGGCCGCCGACCCGGTCAAGGGCACCGTCACCGCCGTGGTGGACGGCGCGCCGGTCGCCGACGAGAAGGTACGGGCCGCGGTCACCGCCGCCACCGCCGAGATCTCCCACCTGCCCGGTGTGGTCTCGGTGGCCGACGCGTACTCCGGCACCCCCGGCATGGCCGCCGCGGACGGCCGGGCGAGCCTGGTCGCCGTACGGATGGCCGACGCCTCGACCCCGGCGCAGCTGGACGCCGTGACCGAGCGCCTCGACGCCGTCGACGCGGCCGGCACCCACGTGACCGTCGGCGGCGACCTCGTGCTGGAGCAGGAGGTCAAGTCGCAGACCGAGAAGGACACCCGCTTCGGCGAGATCGTCACCCTGCCGCTCACCCTGATCGTCATGGTGCTGGTCTTCGGCGGTCTCGCCGCGGCCGGCCTGCCGGGCATCGGCGCGATCGCCTCGGTCGGCGGCGCGCTGCTCGCCATGTTCGGCTTCAGCCGGATCATGGACATCGACACCAGCGTCCTGCCGATCGCCACCGTGCTCGGCCTCGGACTGTCCATCGACTACGCGCTGCTGATGGTCAACCGCTTCCGGGAGGAGCGCGGCCACGGCGCCACCGTCGCGCAGGCCGTGGAGCGCACCGCGGCCACCGCCGGGCGCACCGTCGCCTTCTCCGGCCTGACCGTCGCGGTCGCCCTGTCCGGCCTGTTCGTCTTCACCAGCCCGGTGTTCCGTGCGGTCGGCGTGGCCGGCGTGAGCGTCGTGGTGATCGCGGCCGCGGCCGCCCTCACCCTCGTCCCGGCACTGCTGGGCTTCGTCGGCCGGAGGATCAAGGCGCCGACCGAGCCCGTGCCCGACGAGGGCTTCTTCTCGCGGACGGTGCGGCGCGTCCAGAAGCGCGCGCTGCCGGTGATGCTGATCTGCGTGGCCCTGCTGACCGCCGCCGGCGCACCCTTCCTGGGTGCCCACCCGCGCAGCTCCGGCGCCGACGTGCTGCCCAAGTCCTTCGCCTCCCGGCAGGTCGCCGACACCGTCGCGCAGCGCTTCCCCGACCAGGCGGCCGCCCCGATCACCGTGGTCGTGAAGAGCGACCAGAAGACCGCCCAGGCGTACGCCGACGACGTGGTCGCCGGGCTGCCGGGCGTCGCCGGCGTCCGCGCGGTCACCCCGGTCGGCGACGGCCTCACCACCGTCGACGTGCTGGTGAAGGGCGACCCGCAGGGCGCCCGGGCCAAGAAGGTCGTCGGCGAGCTGCGGGACCACCGCGGCGGGCTCACCACCTACGTCACCGGCGACGCCGCCTCGGTCGCCGACTTCCAGCACGAGGTCGCCACCCGCGGGCCCTGGGCGCTCGGCCTGGTCGCCTTCGGCACCCTGGTGCTGCTGTTCCTGATGACCGGTTCGGTGGTGATGCCGGTCAAGGCGCTGCTGATGAACCTGCTGTCGCTGGGCGCCTCGCTCGGCGCGCTGACCATGGTCTTCCAGCACGGCTGGTTCAGCGGCCTGCTCGGCTTCACCCCCTCGGGCGGGCTGGAGACCTTCGTCCCGGTGCTGGTCTTCGCCTTCGCCTTCGGCCTCTCGATGGACTACGAGGTCTTCCTGCTCTCCCGGATCAAGGAGCTGTACGACCAGGGGCACGGCTGCACCCGGTCCGTCCAGCTCGGACTGCAGCGCAGCGGCAAGATCATCACCTCGGCGGCGCTGCTGATGGTGATCGTCTTCGCCGGGTTCGCCGCCGGGCAGATGCTCATGGTCAAGCAGATGGGCATCGCCCTGGCGGTGGCCGTCGCGGTGGACGCCACCCTGGTGCGGTGCCTGCTGGTGCCGGCCGCGATGAGCCTGGCCGGCGAGTTCAACTGGTGGGCGCCCGCGCCGCTGCGCAGGCTGCACCGCAAGATCGGCCTCAGCGAGCACGTGGAGCTGCCGCCGCTCGGCGCACGGGCGGTGCTGCCCGGACAGCGCGCCGAGGCGGAGCAGGTCGGGGCCGAGGTGGAGGCCGAGCAGGTCGCGCTGGCCCGCTGAGCGCGGCCCCGGCGGGGCCGTCCGGTCAGCGGTTGACGCAGGCGTTGCCGAAGCCCGGGGCCAGCCCGGCGGCGACGTCCAGCGGACCGCACGCGGAGGCGGCCCCCGCGGTGCCCAGCAGCAGACCGCAGACGGCTGCGGCGAGGACCAGGGCGGTGCGGACGGGGGTCATGGGGGCGTCCCTTCAAAAGCGCGGATGCGGGCGGCCTGCCCAACGCGAAGGCGGGCCCTGCGGCATGCGCCCGTCCGGGTGAGGGGGTACCCGCTAGGGGCGCGCCCTGGTTCGTACGGCGGCCCGCATCCCGATTGCGCAGTTCCCCGCGCCCCTGGGTCGCCCGCCCACCCCGCGCCCCTGGGGTGGCCCTCCCCGCGCCCCTGGGTGGTTGCCCTTCACGCCAGGCGGCGCAGGAGGGGGACGGCTTGATGGAGGAGTCGGCGTTCCTCGGGGGTGAGGCGTTCGGTGAGGGCGGTCGCGATGGTGCCCTCGCGGCGGGCGCGCTGGGCGTGCAGCGCGGCGGTGCCGGCCTCGGTGGCGGTGATCATCAGTTTGCGGCCGTCGGTCTCGTGCGGGCGCTGCTCGACCAGGCCGGCCTCGCCGAGCAGGGCGACCGTGCGGGCCATCGACTGGTGCCGCACCCGCTGCAGGGCGGCCAGTTCGCTGGTGGTGCGCGGGCCCTCGCGGACCAGCCAGCCGAGGACGGCGGCCTGGTTCTGCGGCAGTTCGTCGCCGGGGCGGAGGGTGCGCACCAGGGTGCCGATGGCGGTGCGCAGCTCGGCGGCCAGCTCCAGGGGGTCGACCTCGTCCATGGGGATCATGCTACCGAGAACTTCCTGCAGCCAAACTGTGCAGCATTGCTGTAATATTTTCCGCATGCGACTGACGAAGCTCGGACACGCCTGCGTCCGCATCGAACACCAGGGCACCACCGTCGTCATCGACCCCGGAGCGTTCACCGAGGCCGACGCCACCCGCGGCGCGGACGCCGTCCTGATCACCCACGAACACATGGACCACTTCGCCGAGGACCGGCTGCGGGCCGCCGTCGAGGCCGACCCGGGCCTGCGGATCTGGACCAACCGCGCGGTGGCCGTGCAGCTGGAGGGCATCGGCGCGCGGGTCGCCGTGGTCGGCGAGGGCGACGCCTTCGACATCGACGGCCTCGGCGTGAGTGTGCACGGCGAGTGGCACGCCGTCATCCACCCCGACGTCCCGCGTGTCGGCAACATCGGCTTCCTGCTCGACGGGCGGCTGTTCCACCCCGGCGACGCGCTGACCCTGCCGCCGCACCCGGTGGACACCCTGCTGCTGCCGATCGCCGGGCCCTGGACCAAGGTCTCGGAGCTGATCGACTACGTCCGGGAGGCCGGCCCGGGGCGGGCGCTGGCGATCCACGAGGCCGTGCTCAGCGACATCGGGCAGATGGTGCACGGCCGGCTGCTCGGCGAGGGCGGGCCGGGGACGGGTGCCGCGTTCGCGCAGCTCGCCGCGGGGGAGCAGCTCGACCTCGGGTGACCCGCGGCGCCGCGGCCGGTCCGGCCTGGCTGCCGGAAACCTGTCAATTCGTAAGCGGATTATGTGAGTTGTCGTCATAAACACCCGATTGGCGGTGGTATGTCCGTCTCTGGTCCGGGACCCTGTGGGGCCAGGGAGCCGCGGAACCGTCGCGGTTCCACGGGCAAGGAGGACGGATGTCGATCGGGACGAGGGCGGGTGCGGCCGCCGCCGTGGCCTGCGGAGTACTGGCCATGCTCACCGCCGGTGCGGGCGCCGCGTACGCGGACGGCGGCGCCGCCACACCGTTCAAGGGCCGCACCGAGGGCGGCAGCCTGGAGCTGGTGAACGGCGACGTCGTGGCCTGCGCCGGTGTCGGCGAGGTCCGCGTCGTCGACGCCCGGGGCGAGCACGTCCCCGGCGCGCCGGGCACCAGTTTCACCACCGTCGCCGGGACGAAGGTGCTCACCAAGAGCGCCGACACCGTCGAGGTGACCGTCGGCGGTGCCTCCGCCGCCGTCACCTGCGGCCCCGAGCTCTTCCCGACCACCACCGCGTCCGTCCCCAAGGGACCCTCCCTCGCCGGAGGCGGCGGCGGAGTCCTCGGGGCGGACCCGGCCGAGACTGCCGCCGGCGGGGCCCTACTCGCGGCCGGCCTCGCCGGCGGCGCCTTCGTCCTGCGCCGCCGGCACGCCGCCCGGGCCTGACCGGACGGCCCGCCGAAGGAGGCGCCGACGGTGCGACGACCCCCGACCCGCAGGGCCCGTACGGCCCTCGCCGCGGCCACGGCCGCCGCCACCGCCGGCGCCTGGCTGGTGCACGACGGCACCCGCACCCAGGCCCCGCCCGCACCCACCGCGGCCGACGCCCGGCCCGCCGCCACACCGACGGCGGCGGCCGGGACGGCCCCGGCCGGGTCGGGACCGGCCGCGATGCCCTTCTCCCTGCCCACCCGGCTGCGCATCCCGGCGATCGGCGTCGACGCCCCCGTCACCGGTGTCGGCCTCGACGCCGCCGGCGGAGTCCAGGTGCCGCCCGTCGGCGACCGGAACCTGGCCGGCTGGTACCGGCTCGGCACCGCCCCCGGGGCCGCCGGGAACGCCCTGCTGGTCGGCCACGTCGACACCGAGCGCGGACCCGCCGTCTTCTGGGCGCTCGGCTCGCTGCACCGCGGCAACACCCTCGACGTGCTGCGCGCCGACGGCAGCACCGCCCGCTTCGCGGTCGACACCGTCGAGGTGCTGCCCAAGGCCGGCTTCCCCGCCGACCGGGTCTACCGCGCCACCGCCCGGCCCGAGGTGCGCGTCGTCACCTGCGGTGGCGGCTACACCCGCGCCACCGGCTACCAGGGCAACGTGGTCGTCTCGGCCCACCTGGTGTCGGCCCTGTGACCGGTACCGCTCCTGTGGCCGGCGCCGGCGCGGTGGCCCGGGAAGGCCCGGTGACCGGCCGTCAGGCCGCCGCGACCGGCAGGGCCGCCGGCGTGAACGGGCGGCCGTCCAGCGTCCAGTGCGGGTCCGGCACGATCTCCAGCGCGGCGTACACGTGCGCCGCCACATCGGTGTGGTGCAGCGGCAGCACCGGCCCGCCCGGCACGATCCCCGGGCCGCAGGCCGCGATCCACGCCGTGCGCTCCAGGTCGGTGCGGCCGCCGTGGCCGCCGCCGTCGAGGTGCCCGTGGTCGGTCACCACGATCACCGTCCACTCCTCCTCGGCGTACCCGGCCCGGCCGCGGACCGCCGCCAGC
Organism: Kitasatospora sp. NPDC085895; assembly: GCF_040702125.1. Classification (NCBI taxonomy): domain Bacteria; kingdom Bacillati; phylum Actinomycetota; class Actinomycetes; order Kitasatosporales; family Streptomycetaceae; genus Kitasatospora; species Kitasatospora sp. NPDC085895. The sequence goes on from NZ_JBFBJY010000031.1 coordinate 11,645, forward strand.
AGCCGGCCCAGCCGGGCGTCCGCGGTCTCCACCGAACGCCGGTACTCCTCGCCGCAGCCGAGGAAGTGCGCCGTCTCGTCGACCGCCCCCAGGTAGACGAACGAGGCCTGCGGATCGTCGTCGCTGCGCCCCAGCACGTACTCGGCCTCGGCGGTCACCCGCTCGTCGCAGACCTCCCACGCCTCCGGGGTGTCCTCCAGCGGAGCGATGTACGCCAGCCGGCCGGGCGCCGCGAACAGCGGGCCGCCGCTGCGGGCCAGGAACAGCGGCTCCCAGCCGCCCGCCGCGAAGGTCCGGCGCCGGTGCACGGCCGCCAGCCGGGTGGTGAAGTCCGGGAAGACGTCCAGCCGGTTGCCGCCGAAGTGGTTGCCGAACACGCCGTGCTTGGCCACCCCGACACCGGTCACCACCGTCGCCCAGCACGGCCCGGACATCGTCGGCGTCGCCTCGTCCACCTGCACCGCGGCGAGGAATCCGGCCCCGGCCACCGCGTCCAGGTGCGGGGTGTGCAGCGACGGCAGCAGGTCGAGCCGGACGCCGTCGATGCCGACGACCAGCACCCGCCTCGGACCGGCGGGCCAGGTGGGGGACATCGGTGCTCCTCTCGGGTGGACGATCCCCGGCACCCTAACCACTCGCGGACCGGCGAGCTGCCGCTCCGCAGCCCCCGGGGCCGGTATTTCGCCAGGACGCCGCCGGATGTTCGACCCGCGTTCGCCCGGCGGCGACCGGCCGGGGAAGCGGGCGGACGATCGGCGGGGGAGCGCCCTGCGGCCCCGGGTGACCGGGCGGTAGCCTGGGCGCCATGCTGAGGATCGGACTGACGGGCGGGATCGGCGCGGGCAAGAGCGAGGTGTCCCGGCAACTCGCCGCACTCGGCGCGGTCATCGTGGACTCCGACCTGATCGCCCGCGAGGTGGTGGCCCCCGGGACGGACGGACTGCGCGCCGTCGTCGCCGAGTTCGGCCCCGAGGTCCTGCAGCCGGACGGCTCGCTCGACCGGCCCGCCCTCGGCCGGCTCGTCTTCGGCCACCCCGAGCGGCTCGCCGCGCTCAACGCGATCGTCCACCCCCTGGTACGCGCCCGCTCCGCCGAACTCGAGGCCGCCGCCGGACCCGAGGACGTCGTCGTGCACGACGTCCCGCTGCTCGCCGAGAACGGCCTCGCCCCGCTCTACCAGCAGGTCCTGGTCGTCGACGTGCCCGACGGTATCCGGCTCGACCGGCTGGTACGGCTGCGCGGCATGGCCGCGGACGAGGCCGAGGCCCGGATGGCCGCCCAGGCCACCCGCGAGGACCGGCTCGCCGTCGCCGACATCGTCATCGACAACAGCGGCTCGCTGGAGGACCTCACCGCCCGCGTCCACCAGGTCTGGGAGCAGCTCACCGCCTAGGAGTCACGGCCGCGGATCCAGCCGGCGGGCGCGGGCCGCCAGGTGGCGGCGTTCCGGGGCGGCGGTCGACCGGGCCGCGGCCTCGCGGTACGCCTGCGCGGCGGCCTCCCGCTCGCCCAGCAGTTCCAGCAGGTGTGCGCGGGTGGCGAGCACCCGGTGGTGACGGGCCGTCCGCCGGTCCGCGCGGAGCGGCTCCACCAGCGCGAGGCCCGCCGCCGGGCCGTGCACCATCGCCACCGCGACCGCCCGGTTCAGGGTGACCATCGGGTTGGGCCCGAACCGCTCCAGCAGCTCGTACAGCACCAGGACCTGCGGCCAGTCGGTGGCCTCCGTGCTCCCCGCCTCCGCGTGCACCGCCGCGATGGCCGCCTGCACCTGGTACGGCCCGACCCGCCCCAGCGGCAGCGTCCGGCTGATCAGCTCGACGCCCTCGGCGACCAGCCGGCCGTCCCACCGGCCGCGGTCCTGCTCCGCCAGCGGCACCAACTCGCCGCCCGCCGTCGTCCGGGCCGGCCGACGGGCGTCGGTGAGCAGCATCAGCGCCAGCAGTCCGGCCGTCTCGGCGTCCTCCGGCACCAGGCGGTGCAGCAGCCTGGTGAGCCGGACCGCCTCCGCCGACAGCTCCGGAGCCGTCAGGTCCGGGCCCGCCGTGGCGGTGTGGCCCTCGTTGAACACCAGGTACAGCACCTGCCGCACCTCGGCCAGCCGCTCGGCGGCCTCCGCCCCCTCCGGCAGCGCCGGCGTCCCGCCCGCCGCCCGCACCGCCTGCTTCGCCCGGCTGATCCGCTGCGCCATCGTCGCCTCCGGCACCAGGAACGCCGCGGCGATCTGGGCCGTCGTCAGGCCGCCGACCGCGCGCAGCGTCAACGCGATCCGGCTCGGCGCGGACAACTCCGGCCGGCAGCACAGGAACAGCAGCGTCAGCGAGTCGTCCCGCTCCGACTCCGGGAGCTCGTCCGCGGCGTGCGCGAGCAGCGCGGACTGCGGGGTGGCCAGCGCCAGTGCGTCCTCGCGGCGGCGGCGCGCCACCTCGCTGCGCACCTGGTCGACCAGGCGGCGGGAGGCGACCGTCACCAGCCAGGCCCGCGGGCTGTCCGGCACCCCGTCGCGCGGCCACTGCACGGCCGCTGCCAGCAGCGCCTCCTGCACCGCGTCCTCGCAGGGGTCGAAGGTGCCGTGGCGGCGGACGAGCGCGGCCAGGACCTGCGGCGCCAGCTCGCGCAGCAGGCCCTCGACCGCCCCCGACCCACCACTCACCGGAACGCCGGGGACTCGTGCAGGACCGGCCACAGCTCCACCGGGTCGACATCGGCGAACGGCATGTCGGCGGCGATCCGCTGCGCCCGCTCCAGGCTCTCGCAGTCCAGCAGGTAGAAGCTCGCCAGGTACTCCTTGGTCTCCAGGTACGGGCCGTCGGTGACCGCCGGCGCACCGGCCTCGCGGCGGACGAGCTGCGCGGCGGCCGCGTCCGCGAGGCCGTACGCGCCGAGCAGCTCGCCGCTCTCGCGGTACTTCCGGTTGAACGCCTCCTGTTTGGCGATCGCCTCCGGCCACGCCTCGGCCGGGAAGGACTCCCACTTGGCCTGGTTGCCGTAGATCATCGCGACGTACTTCATCTCGGGGTGCCCTCCGTCCGGCGCGCCCCGTGGCGCGCTCTCACCCTTCAGTCGGAGCGGGTCGCCGGTGCCTCGACATCCCGCGACAGGATTCTTTCCGAGATCTTCGGAGGCATCCAGGGACGGCTAAGGTGTGCGCGTGGCAGACGGGGAGCGGCCGGCGCCGCAGCGGCGGGACGCACGGCGCAATCGGGAGGCACTGGCGGCGGCCGCCGCGGACGTCTTCGCCGAACTCGGCCTCGACGCCCCGCTCGACGTCATCGCCCGCCGCGCCGGGGTCGGCAACGCCACCCTCTACCGGCACTTCCCGACCCGCGAGGACCTGATCGGCGAGGTCTTCCGCCCCGCGGCCGCCGTCCTCGCGGAGGCCGGCGAGGAAGCCCTCGCGGCCGAGGACGCCTGGACGGCCGTCGAAGGCTACTTCACCCGGATCTTCGAACTCGTCGCCACCAGCCGCGGCATCAACGACCTGGTGACGATGGCCATTCCGACCGTCCCGGTGCTCGCCGACATGAGCCGCCGCAACGCCGCGACCGTCGGGATCCTGGTCGCCCGGGCGCAGGAACAGGGCACGATGCGGGGCGACGTCGTCGCGACGGACCTGCTGTTCCTGCTCGGACCGCTGTGCCGGGCGGTGCCCGCGGCGGACGGCCTGCGGCCGGGGTTGTGGCGGCGCCACCTCGCCCTGCTGCTGGACGGCTTCCGCGCCCCTGCCGCCCACCCGCTCCCCGAACCGCCCATCGGCGACGACCGGCTCGACCAGCTCTTCGCAGACCTCTGGGAAGCCTGACGGGGAGGACCCACCCAGGGGCGCGGGGAGGGCTCGCCCCAGGTGGCGGGGAACTGCGGAGGCTCACCCCACACGCCCCTGATGTGGCTGCCCTCCGTGGAGAGGGATCGCAGTTCAGATGCGGTGGAGGACTTCGCCGGCGGGTTCGCGGGCGGCTCGGAGGGCGGGGAGGGCGGCCGCGGCTGCCGCGGTGAGGACGGCTGCGGTGACCAGGGTGGTGAGGGCGGCGGCGGAGGGTGGGTGGGCGAGTCCGGCGCCGACGCCGGTCGCGGCGCCCTGGGCGTCGATCAGGGCGAGGGCGAGCGGTACGCCGAGGGCGGCGCCGAGCAGGCCGCCGAGGAGGGCGACGGTGGCGCAGCGGGTGACGACGAGGGCCATCGCCTGCCGCGGGGTGAGGCCGATGGTGCGCAGCAGGGCGAGGTCGCGGCGGTGGGCGCGCAGCGCGACCGCGGCGACGGTGAGGAGTTCGGCGAGGGTGATGAGGGCGAGCAGGGCGACCAGGCCGACGACGGCGGCGCGGACGGTGGCGAGTCCGGCGAAGGGTGCGGTGGTGGGCCGGACGTCGAGGCGGCCGGGGAAGGCGGCGGCCAGGGCGGCGGAGACCCGGTCGGCGTCGGCGCCGGGCCGGAGGGTGAGCGTCCAGTAGTCGGGCCGGGGGTCGGTGGTGGTGGCGTCGGCGAGGGTGTCGAGGCCGGTGGAGACGATGCGTCCGCCGCGGTCGGGTTCGACGACGCGGCCGACGACGTGCAGGATCCGCGGGGTGCCGTCGGTGGTGACGCGGGCCCACTGGCCCACCCGGATGCCGAGGAGGTCGAGGGCGCCCTGTCCGGCGACGGCTTCGCCGGTGGCACGGACGGGCCGGCCCTCGACGACGTCGAACGGGTAGGGGCGGTCGGTGGTGCCGAGGGCGCGCAGGGTGACGGTGGCGGACTGGCCGGGGGCGAGGGCCTCGCGGTCGGCGCCGGGGTGGACGCCGGAGACGGCGGGGTCGGCGGCGAGGGCGGCGGGCAGCGGGTCGTCCGGTCCGGCGGCGCGGACGGTGAGGGCGGTGGCCGAGCCGGCGGTGGCGGTGCGGCCGAGTCCGTCGAGGGTGGACCAGGCGGTGAGGGCGAGGGTGCAGGCGAGGACGGGGACGGCGATCCGCAGGGCGGCGGTGGCGGTGCGGCCGCGGCCGCGGACGGCGCCGCGCACGCCGAGGACGAGGGCGGGCGGCAGCCGGCGCAGCAGGGCGAGCCGGGCGGGGCGGGGCGGCCGGTCCTGGGCGGGTTCGCCCTCGGCGGGCGGGACGGCGGGGATCCGGGCGGCCCGCAGGGCGGGCAGGGCGGAGGCGGCGGCGACGGTGACCAGGCAGGCGGGGGCGGCGAGCAGGGCGAGCGGTCCGCTGCCGAAGACGGCGCGGGCGAGTGCCCAGGGGGTGGCGGTGACGCCGGGGTCGGGGGCGAGGGCGGGCAGCAGGGCGGCTGCGGCGAGGGCGCCGGCGCCGCCGATCAGCAGTCCGGCGGCGGCGAGCAGCAGGTGCTGGGCGACGAACATCCGGGCGATGCCGGCGGGGGTGAAGCCGAGGGCCTTGAGGGTGGCGATGTCGCCGAGGCGGGAGCTGATCCGGCCGGCGGCGGCGCCGGCGACGGCGAGGGCCGCGGCGGCGAGGGCGGCGAGGCCGCACAGGCCGAGCAGCAGGCCGGCGGGTCGGCTCTCGCGTTCGTGGGAGTCGCGGGCGTCGGTCCAGGTGGCGACGCGGGTGACGTCGCCGCCGAGGGTGGTGACGGCGCGCTGGGCGGTGTAGTCGGCGTCGGCGGGGTGGGCGAGGCGCAGGCCGACGGCGTGGCCGCGCAGGGCGGCGGTGGGCTGGACGGTGTCGAGGGTGCCGGGCAGCACCCAGGCGAGTCCGGGCCGCAGGTCGGGGTAGCGGGCGCGGTCGGGGCTGTCGGCGATGCCGAGGACGGTGAGGGTGTGGCTGCGCCCGTCGGGCCCGCGCAGGGTGAGCCGGTCGCCGGGGCGGGCCCAGGCGGCGGAGGCGAGGGAGTGTTCCAGGACGATGCCGTCGGGGCGGGCGGCGTCGAGCCGGTCGCCGGCGACGGGCAGCGGGGCGGAGACGGGGGGCGGGCCGGGGTCGGTGGCGCGCAGCGAGAGCGGCAGTTCGGGTCCGGTGACGGGCCGCCCGTTGCGGCCTGTGAGGGTGGCGGCGGTGGTGTCGTACGGGCCGCCGACGGCGGTGATGCCGGGCAGCCTGGCGAGGGCGGTGTCGGCGTGGTCGGTGCGGGTCTCGATCCACACGTGGGCGCCGTCGGCGCGGGCGAACTGCCGCTGCCAGGGTCCGGTGACGTTGTTGAGCAGGGCGCCGGCGAGCAGCAGCGCGGCGGAGACGCCGGCGGTGGCGAGCACGACGAGCAGCGCGGGCAGCCGGTGGGAGGCGAGGTCCGCGCGGATCCAGCGGAGGGCGGCGCGCACCGGCTCAGCCGCCGAGGTCGAGGACGTCGCGGACGCCGCGGGCGGGCGGGGTGTCGTCGATCCGGGTGTCGTCGGTGATCAGGCCGTCGAAGAGGCTGACCACGCGGTCGGCGCTGCCGGCGACCCGGGCGTCGTGGGTGACGAGGACGATGGTGCGGCCCTTGGCGTGGTGGCGGGTGAGCAGGGCGAGGACCTCGCGGGCGCTGCGGCTGTCGAGGCTGCCGGTCGGCTCGTCGGCGAAGAGCAGGTCGGGGTCGTTGACGAGGGCGCGGGCGAGGGCGGCGCGCTGGCGTTCGCCGCCGGAGAGGTCGCCGGGGGCGGCGTCGGCGCGGTCGGCGAGGCCGAGGTCGGCGAGGAGTTCCTCGCGGCGTTCGCGGGCGGTGCGGGCGCTGTGGCCGGCGAGCAGGGCGGGCAGTTCGACGTTGTCGGCGACGGTGAGGTCGGAGACCAGGTTGCCGGTCTGGAAGACGATGCCGATCCGGCGGCGGCGCAGCACGGCCCAGTCGGCCTCGCGGAGGGTGTCGACGCGCCGGCCGTCGAGGTGGATCTCGCCGGCGTCGGGGCGGCGCAGCCCGGCGAGCAGGTGCAGCAGGGTGGACTTGCCGGCGCCCGAGGGACCGGTGACGGCGACGAAGTCGCCGCGTCCGACGGTGAGGTCGACGCCCCGGACGGCCCTGACCTCGGCGCCGCCGCGGGCGGCCCGGTGGGTCTTGACGAGTCCGGTGGCGCGCAACACCGGGACGGCGGTGTCCTGGCCTGTCACGTGAGCTCCTCCTGGCATCTCTCCAGCCAGTCGAGGTCGGCCTGCAGGTGCAGGACGGCGCCCTCGATGAGCAACTGGGAGACCTGGTTGCCGCGTTCCTCGGCGGCCATCCGGTTCAGGCCGCGCATGACGTTGAGATAGTGCCGGCGCTGGTTGTTGATCAGCGTCAGCCGGTCGGCCAGCTGCGTCTCGGGGGCCAGCACGAGTTTGAGGAAGAACTCGTCGCGGACCCGCGGTCCCTCGGAGGGCTCGCTGAGCCACTTGGCCACCTCCTGGCGGCCGGTGTCGGTGATGGCGTAGACGCGCTTGTCGGGTTTGCCGTCCTGCGCGACGTCCTGGCCTTCGATGAGGCCGGCCTTCTCCAGACGTCCGAGGGTGACGTAGACCTGGCCGATGTTCGCACGAGGGTACGCCGCGCCGAAGGTCTGCTCAAGGGCCTGCTTCAGCTCGTAGCCGTGCGCCGGCTCCTTGGCGAGCAGCGCGAGCAGCGGTAGCCGCACTCGGACCCTCCCCTCCCTTCGTTCGCCCGGGCATACTCTGTCGTCATTGGCTTGTCGTCCGCGACGCGGCCCGGCTGGTTCGGCCCGGTCACACGGTACGCGAGGCGGGCGGTCCCGCCCATCGGCGGGCGGAGTGGAGGTCGGTACGGTGCGCCGTCGGAGTCTGGGGAAGTTGGCGGGGGCGCTGGCCGGCGTGCTGCTGGCGGGCGGCTGCTCGCTGCCCGAGGACCCCGACGACCCGGACGCGTCCGGCACCGGGCCGGTCACCCTGGTCACCGGCCGGGACCGGGCCGGCTACCTGCAGGGACTGCTGGACAGCTGGAACACCGGGCACCCCGGCGAGCGGGCGACGCTGGTGGAGCTGCCGGACGCGGCGGACGAGGTCCGGGCGCAGCTGGCGGAGGGCCTGGCCCGCGGCAGCGACCGCTTCGACGTGGTCAACCTGGACGTGGTGTGGACGGCCGAGTTCGCCGAGAAGGGCTGGATCGCGCCGCTGGACGCCGGGATGGCACCGGCCGGTCTGCTGCCGTCGGCGGTCGGCACCGGGCGGTGGCGGGACCGGCTGCACGCGGTGCCGTTCACCACCAACGTCGGGCTGCTGTACTACCGCAGTGACGTGCTGGCCGCGGAGGGCGTGCAGCCGCCGCGCACCTGGGCGGAGCTGGAGCGGCTCGCCCGCGAGGTGGCGCCGCGGCACGGCCTGGACGGCTACGCGGGTCAGCTGCTGCCGTACGAGGGGCTGACGGTGAACGTCGCGGAGGCGGTCGGCTCGGCGGGCGGGCGGCTGCTGGACGACCGCGGCGCGGTGGCGGTGGACACCCCGCAGGCCCGCGCGGGACTGGAGTTCCTGGCGCGCGGGGTGCGGGAGGGCTGGATCCCGCGGGCGGCGCTCGGCTACCGCGAGGAGGAGTCCCGGCAGGCGTTCCAGGACGGCCGGCTGCTGTTCCTGCGCTGCTGGCCGTACGTGTACCCGCAGGCCCAGGGGCCGGGTTCGGCGGTGGCCGGGAAGTTCGGCGTGGTGCCGCTGCCCGGCCCGGACGGTCCGGGCACCTCGGTGCTCGGCGGCTCCGACCTGGCGGTCAACTCCCGCTCCCGGCACGGGCGGACGGCCCGGGACCTGATCCGCTTCCTGACCGGGCGGGACGTGCAGCGCCGGGTGCTCACCGAGGGCGGTCTGCCGCCGGTGCGGGCGGACCTGTACACCGACCCGGAGTTGGTGCGGCGCCACCCGTACCTGCCGGTGGTGCGGCAGGCCCTGGAGGGCGCGGTGCGCCGGCCGGCCTCGCCGGAGTACCAGCAGGTGAGCCTCGCGGTGAGCGCGGCGGCGTACGAGGCGCTGCTCGGCCGCAGCAGCGCGGACGAGGCGGTGGCGCGGATGGCCGCGGACCTGAAGTCGATCTCCGGCTGACCTCCGGAAGCAGCCCGCCAGGGGCTCGGATACTTACTTGTTAAGTATTCGAGCCCCTTCTTTTGTATGCATTTGATGAGCTCTGTCTGCATATGGTCGGTGAATGTGCTCTGGACGGCACCTGTCGAGCTACCTAACATGCATGTATCCCCGCGGCCCGGACGGCGCATGCGGGACCCTGTGCGACCTCTGCGGCGCTGCCCCGCCGTGTCCTTCCTGAAGGTGACGAATGCTCACGTCCCCCACCCCGGGCGATCCACCGGCCGTGCCCGCCCACGCCCTGCTCACCGCCCCGCCGGCGGTCGGCCCCGACCGCCCCTGGTGGCGGGACGCGGTCGTCTACCAGGTCTACCTGCGCAGCTTCCAGGACTCCGACGGCGACGGCATCGGCGACCTGGCCGGCGTCCGCGCCCGACTCCCGTACCTCAAGCGCCTCGGCGTGGACGGCGTCTGGCTCAACCCGTTCTACGCCTCCCCGCAGCACGACCACGGCTACGACGTCGCCGACCACTGCGCCGTCGACCCGCTGTTCGGCACCCTCGACGACTTCGACCTGCTCGCCGAGGACTGCCGGCTGCTGGGCCTGCGGCTGATCCTCGACATCGTGCCCAACCACTGCTCCCGCGAGCACCCGTGGTTCGAGGCCGCGCTGCGCGCCGCACCCGGCAGCCCCGAGCGGGCGTTCTTCCACTTCGCCGACGGCCGCGGCGAGAGCGGCGAACTGCCGCCCAACAACTGGCGGGCGATGTTCGGCGGCCCCGCCTGGACGCGGATCCGCGAGGCCGACGGCGGCTGGGGCCAGTGGTACCTGCACCTGTTCACCCCCGAGCAGCCCGACCTCAACTGGCGCCGCCCCGAAGTCGCCTCGGAGTTCGAGCGGATCCTGCGCTTCTGGCTCGACCGCGGCGCCGACGGCTTCCGGATCGACGTCGCCGCCGGCCTGTTCAAGCACCCCGACCTGCCCGACTCGCCCGACCCGGAGGCCGACGAGCGCACCCGCGACTCGGTCAACCCGCTCGCCTGGAACCAGCCCGAGGTGCACGGCATCTGGCGCCGCTGGCGCGCCGTCTGCGAGGAGTACACCGCCCGCGACGGCAGGCAGCGCCTGCTCGTCGGCGAGGCCTCCGTACCCACCGCCGCCGAACAGGCCGCCTACCTGCGCCCCGACGAACTCCACCAGGCGTTCTTCTTCCACCTGCTGCACGCCCCCTGGGACGCCGCCCACTGGCACCGGGTCATCGACGCCGCCGTGCACGACATCGCCGCCACCGGATCCACCGTCACCTGGGTGCTCAACAACCACGACCAGGTCCGCACCACCAGCCGCTTCGGCGCCACCGACCCGCTGGCCGGCGCCGCCCGCGCCCGCGCCGCCGCCCTGCTGATGCTCGCCCTGCCCGGCGCCGCCTACCTCTACCAGGGCGAGGAACTCGGCCTCCCCGAGGTCGACGACCTGCCCGACGAGGTGCTCACCGACCCGATCTACCACCGCACCGGCAGCCGCACCGGCATCCGGGACGGCTGCCGCATCCCGATGCCCTGGTCCGGGCACGAGCCGCCGTTCGGCTTCGCCCCCGACGGCGGCAAGGAGCCCTGGTTGCCGCAGCCCGCCCACTTCGCCGCCCACACCGCCGAACGCGCACTCGCCGACACCGGCTCCGCCTGGCACCTCTACCGCGAGGCGCTGCACCTGCGGCGCGTCCTGCCGCAGCTCGGCGAGGGCACCCTGCGCTGGATCGACACCCCGCCCGGCGTGCTCGCCTTCGTCCGCGGCGACGGCCTGCTGTGCGCCGTCAACTTCGGTGACGAGCCGGCCCTCGCCCCCGTCGACGGCGAACCGCTGCTCGCCAGCGGACCCTGCCCGCCCTGCACCCTCCCCGCCGGCACCGCCGCCTGGTGGACGGCCGGCGCGGCCACGCTCTGACGTCCAGCCAACAACGCTCTGCCGCACCCCTGAACCGGCCGCGCGCCCACACACGCGGCCCGGCCGCCCCGGACGACTCCGGCGCGGCGGCCACCGGCCCGCCCCGCGACACCCTCCCGCCCGCGGGGCGGGCCACCCCGAGACGTCCGCGCGACCTGCCTCCCCGCGCGGCACCGGCCGCCCATCCACCCGCGGCCGCGCCCGCTCCGCCGACCACCGCGCCACGCATCCGCGGCCCGGCGGGGCGGGCACCCCACGGCACTCCTCCACCGGCAGCCCGGCCGCCCACGGCCGGCCCCACCCCCGAACGGCACCCGGCCCCGGCCGGGACCGCCGACCGAGAGGACACCACCATGCGATCCCTGCGAGCGGCCGTCGCCCTGACGGCCACCCTCGGCCTGGCCGCCACGGCCACCGCCTGCGGCAGCGGCGGCACCGCCGCCGACAAGGCCTCCGCCAAGCCCCTCGACGGACAGACCGTCAGCGTCGCCGCCGCCTGGACGGGCGTCGAGCAGAAGAACTTCCAGAAGGTGCTGGACGCCTTCACCGCGAAGACCGGTGCCAGGACCGTCTACATCTCCACCGGCGACAACGTCTCCACCCTGGTCGGCAGCAAGATCGAGGGCGGCGACCCGCCGGACGTCGTGATGATGCCGCAGCTCGGCGTCCTCCAGCAGTTCGCCCGCAAGGGCTGGCTGGAGCCGCTCGCCCCCGCCGTCGCCGACAGCCTGCACCGCGACTTCGCCAAGATCTGGGCCGACTACGGCACCGTCGACGGCAAGCTCTACGGCCTGTACTTCAAGGCCGCCCACAAGTCGACCGTCTGGTACAGCCCCGCCGCCCTGGACACCGCCGGCGTCAAGCCGCCCACCACCTTCGACCAGCTGCTCGCCGCCGGCCACGCCGTCTCCGACAGCGGCCTGCCGGCCTTCTCCGTCGCCGGCGAGGCCGGCTGGCCGCTCACCGACTGGTTCGAGAACATCTACCTCTCCCAGGCCGGCCCGGAGAACTACGACAAGCTCGCCAAGCACCGGATCCCCTGGACCGATCCGACCGTGGTCGCCGCCCTCACCACCCTCGGCAAGGTCTTCGGCGACCCGCAGCTCGTCGCCGGCGGCGGCAAGGGCGCCCTGCAGACCGACTTCCCCGAGTCCGTCCAGGCCGTGTTCGGCGACAAGCCGACCGCCGCGATGGTCTACGAGGGCGACTTCGTCGGCGCCGTCGTCTCCGGCGAGCTGAAGAAGAAGGTCGGCGAGGACGCGAAGTTCTTCCCCTTCCCGGCCGTCGGCACGGGCAAGGCGCCGGTGGTCGGCGGCGGCGACGCGGCCGTCGTCCTCAAGGACGCCAAGCACAAGGACGCCGCCCAGCAGCTGCTGGAGTTCCTCGCGGGCCCCGAGGCCGGCGAGGTCTGGGCCGGCGCCGGAGGGTTCCTCTCGCCCAACAAGGCCGTCAAGCCCGCCGCCTACCCGGACGACACCACCCGGCAGACCGCCGAGTCGCTGATCGCCGCCGCCGACGGCTTCCGCTTCGACCTCTCCGACCAGGCCCCCGCCGCCTTCGGCGGCACCCAGGGCAGCGGCGAGTGGAAGCTCCTCCAGGACTTCCTGGCGAACCCGTCCGACGTCAACGGCACCGCCCAGCGGCTGGAAGCCGCCGCGGCCGCCGCGTACAAGGGCTGACGTCCCCATGAGGACGCCCACCCGACCCCGGAGCTCCGGCGCCGCCCTGCGGCGCCGGGGCCCGGCCCCCCTCTTCCTGCTGCCCGCCCTCGCCCTGCTCGGCGCACTGGTGCTGTACCCCATCGGCTGGTCCGTGGTCCGCAGCCTCTACGACGCGCCCGGCACCGGCTTCGTCGGGCTCGGCAACTACCGCACCGCGTTCACCGACGACGCCACCCTCACCGCGCTGCGCAACAGCGCGATCTGGGTCGCCGTCGCGCCCGCGCTGGTCACCGGCCTCGGCCTGGTCTTCGCCGTGCTCACCGAGAAGGTCCGCTGGGGCACCGCCTTCCGGCTGCTGGTGTTCATGCCGATGGCGATCTCCTTCCTCGCCGCCGGCATCACCTTCCGGCTGGTCTACGAGCAGGACCCGGCCCGCGGCGTGCTGAACGCCGCCGCGGTCGCCGTCCACGACACCTTCGACCCCGACCCCTCCTACCCCGGCGCCCGGCCCCGCCCCGGCGGGCCCGCCGCAGCCGCCGACGGCGCGGTGCGCGCCGTCCCGGCCGCACCCGGCAGCGCCGTCGCCGTGCCGCTCGTCGGACTCAAGCCCGCCACCCTGCCCGCCGCGGCGAAGCCCGCGGCCGCACCGGCGTCAGGCGACGGCGTGCACGGCACCGTCTGGCTCGACGTCACCCCCGGCGGCGGCACCCCCGGCACGGTCGACCCCGGCGAACGCGGCCTGCCCGGCGTCACCATCCGCCTGCTCGACGGGCAGCGGCAGGTCGCGACCGCGACCACCGCCGCCGACGGCTCCTTCGCCTTCCCCGGGCACCCGGGCGGCACCGTCGAACTGCCCGCGTCGAACTTCGCCGCCCCCTACCGCGGCCTCGCCTGGCTCGGCCCCGGCCTGGTCACCCCGGCGATCGTCGGCGCCTACCTGTGGATCTGGGCCGGTTTCGCGATGGTCGTCATCGCCGGCGGCCTCGCCAACCTGCCGCGGGAGACCCTGGAGGCCGCCCGGATGGACGGCGCGGGGGAGTGGCAGATCTTCCGCCGGATCACCGTGCCGCAGCTCGCCCCCGTGCTCGGCGTCGTCCTGGTGACCATGGTCATCAACGTGATGAAGATCTTCGACCTGGTCTTCGTCGTCGCCCCCGGCCCCGTCCAGCAGGATGCCGGCGTGCTCGCCCTGCGCCTGTGGCTGGTCTCCTTCGGCGGCGGCAACGACCAGGGCCTCGGCAGCGCCCTCGGCGTGCTCCTGCTGCTGCTCGTGGTGCCCGCCATGGTCCTCAACGTCCGCCGCTTCCGCAGGAGCACCCGATGACCCAGCTGCTCACCCGGCCCGCCCCCGGCAGCACCGCCGGGTCCACCCGGCCGCGGCCCCGCCTCGCCGCCCGGATCGCCGCCCGCACCCGCGGCGGCGCCGTCCAGGCGGTGCTGCTCGTCGCCGCCGCGCTCTGGCTGATGCCCACCGTCGGCCTGCTGCTCACCTCGCTGCGGCCCAAGGAGGACAGCGCCGCCTCCGGCTGGTGGACGGTGCTCGCCCACCCCGCCCGGCTCACCCTCGACAACTACACCGCCCTGCTCGGCGGCGGCGAGGTGCTCGGCGCGTTCTGGAACACCGTGCTGATCTCGGTGCCCGCCACCGCGCTCACCGTCGTGCTCGCGGCGCTCGCCGGCTACGCCTTCGCCTGGCTCGAATTCCCCGGCCGGGACTGGCTGTTCCTGGTCGTCGTCTGCCTGCTGGTGGTGCCCGTGCAGATCGGCCTGGTGCCGGTCGCCCGGCTGCTCGGCGCGGTCGGCCTGTTCGGCACCGTGCCCGGCGTGGTGCTGTTCCACGTCGCCTACGGCCTGCCGTTCGCCGTCTTCCTGCTGCGCAACCAGTTCCTGGAGATCCCGCAGGAGATCATGGAGGCCGCCAGGATCGACGGCTGCGGCGAGTGGCGGGTCTTCCGCCGGCTCGCGCTGCCGCTCGCGCTGCCCGCCCTCGCCTCACTGGCGATCTTCCAGTTCCTCTGGGTCTGGAACGACATGCTGGTGGCGCTGGTCTTCGCGGGCAGCGACTCGCAGCCGCTCACCGTTCTGCTGCAGTCCCAGATGCGGCAGTTCGGCAGCAACCTGGACGTGCTCGCCCCCGGCGCCTTCCTGTCGCTGTTGGTGCCGGTCGCCGTCTTCTTCTCCTGCCAGCGCTACTTCGTGCAGGGCGCGATGGCCGGATCCGTCAAGTAGCCGCCGTGCGGCGCCCGTTCCCCCAAAGTCACCAGGGGGGTGCGGGCGCCGGCGGGCGGCGGCGGTGCGGGCGGCTCAGGGCTTGCGACCCACGCCCGCCCAGATGCCCACCTCGGCGTCGGTCGCCGAGGGCGCGGTGTCCGGCCGCCACAGCGGGGCCGTCACCAGGCCGGGCTCCAGCAGCTCCAGCCCGTCGAAGAACCTCAGCACCTGCTCCTTGGTGCGCATGCTCAGCTGCGCGGTGGCGTTGCGGTAGATCGCCGGGCCCTTCTCGGCCTCGGACGCCGGCACGAAGTCCCCGGTGCCGTGCGAGAGCGCCAGGTGGCTGCCCGGCGGCAGCGCGTCGACCAGCGTCCGCACGATGCCGTACGGGTCGTCGGCGTCGTCCACGAAGTGCAGCACCGCGAACAGCAGCAGCGCCACCGGCCGCCCCAGGTCCAGCAGCTCGCGCACCTGCGGGTCGGCCAGGATCTTCTCCGGGTCGCGCAGGTCGGCCTGGGTGACGGTCACCGTGCCGCGGCTGGAGCCGGCCAGCAGCGCCCGGCTGTGCACCAGCACGATCGGGTCGTTGTCCACGTACGCCACCCGGGCGTCCGGGTGCACCAGCTGCGCGGTCTGGTGGGTGTTGCCCGCGGTCGGGATGCCGGTGCCGACGTCGAGGAACTGCCGCACCCCGGCCTCGGCCAGGTGGCGCACCGCCCGTTGCAGGAACGCCCGGTTGGCCAGCGCGCTGAGCCGCACCAGCGGACTCAGCGCGAGCACCTTCTCGGCCGCCTCCCGGTCCGCCGGGAAGTTGTCCTTGCCGCCCAGGTAGTAGTCGTACATGCGGGCCGGGTGCGGGACCTCCGGGCGCAGGTCCACCGGTGCGTGCGGTTCGCCGCTGTCGGACATCCAGTCCAGCGGTATGTCCTGATGCTCGGTCATGACCCGTCTCCCCGCAGCCGTTCGACTCTCACCGGGGCAGCATAGACGGGCGGCAGGTGCCTCCAGCGGCCGAACGCCCGATCCGGTCGGGCCGTCGCGGCGGTGGTGCGTACCGGGAGCGACGTGCCGTCAGGCCCCCTCGGCCGCGTCCCGCACCGGGGTGTCGCCCAGCAGGTACCGCGCGCCCGGGCCGGCCGCCGCCGCCCGGTCGTCCGCGTTGTACAGCGCACAGCGCGACAGCGACAGGCAGCCGCAGCCGATGCAGCCGGTCAACTTGCGCTTCAGCAGCTGGAGTTCCTCGATCTGCCGGTCGATCCGCTCGTGCCAGGTGGCAGCCGCCTCGCCCCACTCGACGGTGCTCGGCGCCCGGTCCTCGGGCAGTCGGTCCAGGGCGGTGCGGGCCTCCTCCAGCGAGAGGCCGACCCGCTGCGCCGCCCGGACGAAGGCGACCCGCCGCAGGGTGGCCCGGGCGTAGCGGCGCTGGTTGCCGGCCGTCCGCTCGGCGTGGATCAGCCCCATCCGCTCGTAGTAGCGCAGCGCGGAGGTGGCGAGGCCGCTGCGGGCGGAGAGCTGGCCGATGGTCAGCAGGTCGTGGCGGGTCGGTCCCATGCGGCCGAGGATAGCCGCTTGACCTGAAGTCGACTTCACCTTGCACGCTGGTCGGCATGACCACCGCAACCACGGGCCGGCGGCCGTACGGCTTCGCCGACCTGCCCGCCCTGATGGCCCTGATGACCGGCGACGAGAAGCACGGCCCCGCCGCCACCTCCACCCTGGACGCCCTCTGGGTGCTCTACGACCGCGTGCTGCGGGTCACGTCCGACACCGCCGACGACCCGGCCCGCGACCGCTTCCTGCTCTCCAAGGGCCACGGCCCGATGGCCTACTACGCCGTCCTCACCGCCAAGGGCTTCCTCGACGAGGCCGTCCTGCCGGGCTTCGGCGGCTACCACTCCCCGCTCGGCCACCACCCGGACCGGCTGCTGGTGCCCGGCGCCGAGATCGCCTCCGGCTCGCTCGGCCACGGCCTGCCGCTCGCCGCCGGCACCGCGCTCGGCCTGCGCGCCCAGGGCCTGACCGACCCGGCGGTCTGGGTGCTGGTCGGCGACGCCGAACTGGACGAGGGCAGCAACCACGAGGCGATCGCCTTCGCCGGCGCCGTCGGCCTGGACCGGCTGCACACCGTGGTGATCGACAACTCCTCCGCCACCCACGGCCGGCGCGGCGGCATCGAGGCCCGCTTCGCCGCCGAGGGCTGGTCCACCGCCACCGTGGACGGCCGCGACCACGAGGCCCTGCACGCCGCGTTCACCGCCCCGCACCCCGGCCGCCCGCACGCCGTCGTCGCCCGCGTCGAACCCAAGCACTGAACCCGACAGCCGAACCCGAGAACCCGACCCGAGCCCGGACACCTCCGCCCCGAGAAAGGCCCCTGCCATGGAGACCATGCGCGAGCGCTTCGCCGCCGTCACCACCGAACTCCTCGACCACGACCCGCGGCTCGCCCTGGTGCTCGCCGACATCGGCGCCGACTCCTTCCGCCCGGCGGCCGCCCGCCACCCCGACCGGGTGGTCAACGTCGGCATCCGCGAGCAACTGCAGATCGGCGTCACCGCCGGACTCGCCCTCACCGGACTGCGCCCGATCGCCCACACCTTCGCCAGCTTCCTGATCGAACGGCCCTGGGAGCAGGTCAAGCTCGACCTCGTCCACCAGGGCGTCGGCGCCGTCCTGGTCAGCGCCGCCGGCTCGTACGACTGGCCGGCCGGCGGCCGCACCCACATGGCGCCCGGGGACGTCGCCCTGCTGGACACCCTGCCCGGCTGGACGGTCCACGTGCCCGGCCACCCGGACGAGGCGGAGACCCTGCTGCGGCACGCCGCCGCCGACGGCGACAGCCTCGTCTACCTTCGGCTCTCCGCCCACCGCAACGACACCGCCCGCCCCGTCGAACCCGGGCGGCTGCTGCCCGTCCGGACCGGCCGCCGCGGCACGGTCGTCGCCGTCGGCCCGATGCTCGACGCCGTCCTGGCGGCCACCGAGGGCCTCGACCTCACCGTCCTGTACGCGGCCACCGTCCGTCCCTTCGACGCCGCCGGACTGCGGGCCGCCGCCGGCGACCGGGCCGACGTCGTCCTCGTCGAGCCCTACCTCGCCGGCACCTCCGCGACCGCCGCCCACGACGCCCTCGCCGACCTGCCGCACCGCGTCCTCGGCCTCGGCGTCCCGCGCGAGGAGCACCGCCACTACGGCTCGATCCCCGAGCACCTCGCCGCCCACGGCCTCGACGCGGCCGGCCTGCGCACCCGGATCACCGCCTTCCTCCGCTGACGGGCCAGGACCCTGATAACTTCGCGGGCGAAGGGGGATGCCATGAACACCCAGCACCGCACACCGCTGGACGTCCGCTGGATCCACGGATCGACGTCCTCGAAGCACAACACCGACCCCGACCTGCAGGTCCACCGGGTCGACGAAGCGACCTACATCCTGCGGCAGAACAAGGCCGTCCACTACGAGGCGCCGTTCCTGTACCTGCTGTTCGGCACCGAACGCGCCGTGCTGATCGACACCGGCGCCACGGCCGACCCGGCGCACCTGCCGCTGCGCCGCACCGTCGACGAGCTGATCGAGAGCCGCAGCCCGGGCCTGCCGCTGCTGGTGCTGCACAGCCACGGGCACGGCGACCACACGGCGGGCGACGGCCAGTTCGCCGACCGGCCGGACACCGAGCTGGTGCCGGCCGCCGAGGCGCTCGCCTGGTTCGGCTTCGAGGGCGAGGAGAGCCGGGAGCTGGACCTCGGCGGACGGGTGCTGGAGTGCCTCGCCACGCCGGGCCACCACGCGGCCTCGGTCACCTACCACGACCCGCGGACGGGCTTCCTGCTCACCGGCGACACCGTCTACCCGGGCCGGCTGTACGTCAACGACTGGCCGGCCTTCGTGCGCACCGTCGACCGCCTGGTGGAGTTCACCGCCACCCACGAGGTCACCCACGTACTCGGCTGCCACATCGAGATGACCACCGAACCGGGCACCGACTACCCGCTCGGCTGGACCTTCCAGCCGGACGAGCCCCCGCTGGAGCTCTCCGCCGCCGACCTGCACGAGCTGCAGGCCGCCTGCCGCGAGATCGGCGACCGCCCGGGCCGCCACCCGTACAAGCGCTTCGTCGTCTGCAAGCCGGACTGACGCGACGCTCCGGCCGACACCCTAGGGCTTGTCCGACGATTCGCGTCGCATCGGCGTGCGGCGTCGGACAAGCCCTAGCCGACCCGGACCACCGCCGTGGACTCCGGGGCGAGGTGCACGGAGCCGTCGGACTCGGGCCAGCAGTCGCCGTAGAGGGCCAGGGTCTGCGTGTAGGGCCGGTCCAGGGCGATCCGCTGAGGGGCGTCGGTGCCGAGGTGGACGACCACCCGGAACGGGCCGCGGTGCACGACCAGCCACTGCGCGGCGGCGTCGTGGTCGACCCGGACGGCGCCGAGGTCCGGGTCGGTGAGTTCGGGGTGGTTGCGGCGCAGCCGGATCAGGCGCCGGTACCAGTCGAGCAGGCCGGCGTGCGGCTCCTGGACGCGTTCGGCCCAGGTGAGGGTGGAGCCGAGCACGGTGGAGCGGGCCTGCGGGTCGGGCACGTCCTCGGGCTGCCAGCCGTGCGCGGCGAACTCCCGCCGTCTGCCCTGCCGGACGGCCTCGGCGAGGGCCGGGTCGGTGTGGTCGGTGAAGTACTGCCAGGGGGTGCTCGCCCCCCACTCCTCGCCCATGAACAGCATCGGGGTGAACGGCGAGGTGAGGACCAGCGCCGCACCGGCGGCCAGCCGCCCGGGGGAGAGGGTCGCCGAGAGCCGGTCGCCGGCCGCCCGGTTGCCGATCTGGTCGTGGGTCTGGGCGTAGCCGAGCAGCCGGTGCCCGTACGCGGTGGGGAACGGCCGGCCGTGCGAGCGGCCGCGGAAGGACGACCAGCTGCCGTCGTGGAAGAACCCGCGGGTCAGTGCCTTGGCGCAGGCCGCGTACGGGTCGGCCGCGAAGTCGGCGTAGTAGCCGCCGGACTCGCCGGTCAGCAGGGTGTGCAGGGCGTGGTGGAAGTCGTCGCTCCACTGGGCGGTGAGGCCGAGGCCGCCGGCCTGCCGGGGGGCGGTGGTGCGCGGGTCGTTGAGGTCGGACTCGGCGACCAGGAACAGCGGGCGCCCGGTGGCGTCCGCCAGTTTCTCGACCTCGACGGCGAGTTCCTCCAGGAAGTGCAGCGCCCGGTCGTCGGCGAGGGCGTGCACCGCGTCCAGCCGCAGCCCGTCCATCCGGTAGTCCCGCAGCCAGGCGAGCGCGCTGCCGATCAGGTAGCGCCGCACCTCGTCGGAGCCGGGCGCGTCCAGGTTGACCGCCGAGCCCCACGGCGTGTGGTGCCGGTCGGTGAAGTAGGGCCCGTACACCGGGAGGTAGTTGCCGGACGGGCCGAGGTGGTTGTGCACCACGTCGAGGACCACGCCCAGGCCCTTGCGGTGCGCCGCGTCGACGAAGCGCTTCAGGCCGTCCGGGCCGCCGTACGGCTCGTGCACCGCCC
Source organism: Kitasatospora sp. NPDC085895 (assembly GCF_040702125.1). Taxonomy (NCBI): domain Bacteria; kingdom Bacillati; phylum Actinomycetota; class Actinomycetes; order Kitasatosporales; family Streptomycetaceae; genus Kitasatospora; species Kitasatospora sp. NPDC085895. The sequence goes on from NZ_JBFBJY010000031.1 coordinate 31,859, forward strand.
AGAGGGACACCCCGTCGTAGCCCCAGCCGTACCGGCCGGGGAACGGGCAGACCGGCATCAGCTCGACGAAGTCCACGCCCAGGTCGACGAGGTGGTCGAGCCGTTCGGCCGCGGCCTCGAAGGTCCCGGCGGGGGTGAAGGTGCCCACGTGCAGCTCGTACAGCACGCTGCCGGGCAGCGGGCGGCCCCGCCACGGGGTGTCGGACCAGCGGAAGGCGGTGTGGTCGACGGCCCGGCTCAGCCCGTCCGGGCCGTCCGGCTGCCGGGGGGAGCGCGGGTCGGGCAGCGCCCGGCCGCCGTCCAGCCGGAAGCCGTAGTCGCCGCCCGGCGCCTCGCCCTGCCACCAGCCGCTCGTCCCGTCGCCCTCGCGGGCCATCGGGTGCGGCCGTCCGTCGACCTCGACCTCCACCATGTCCGCCTCGGGTGCCCATACGCGGTACGTGGTCAACGGCCCTCCGTGAGCAGTGCGACCGGGTGGCGCTCCAGCAGCCAGGAGACCGGCAGCGGGCCGGCCTCGTAGTGCCGCCCGGTCAGTTCGTCCGTCCAGCGGCCCTCGGGCAGCTCCAGCACGGTGTCGCCCCAGCCGCCGGCCCGCTGCAGGCCGTACGGCAGCCGGGTCACCGCGGTGATCACCCGCGGGCCGCGGAAGAAGGCGAGCAGGTGCGCCGCCGTCCGGCCGGTGGCCTCCAGCGGCCGGTACGGGCCGAGCGGCACGTTGCGCCGCAGGTGCAGGGCGGTGGTGGTGAGGTGGAGCTTCTCGCGGGCGAGGTCCGCGCCGCGGTCGGTCGCCGAGTCGGTCAGCCGCACCGCCAGCGCCCCGAGGTCCACCGGCGCCCGGTTGTCCGGGTCGACCAGCGTGTGCAGCGGCTCCTCGCTGCCCTGGTACAGGTCCGGCACGCCGGGCACGGTCAGGTGCAGCAGCGCCGAGGCGAGGGTGTTGGACCGCGCGTACGGGGCGAGCAACTGCACGAAGCCGGCGATCCGGGGGCAGAGCCCGGCGTTGGCGAGCGCTCCGCGCACGTACGCCGTCAGCAGCCGTTCGAAGGTCTCGTCGGGGGCCGTCCAGGAGGTGCGCAGCTTCGCCTCCCGGGCGGACTTCAGCACCACCTGGACGAGCCGCTCCTCGTCGATCGGCCAGGCCGCGACCAGGGTCTGCCACAGCAGCCAGGCGGTGTTGCGGTCCGGACAGGGCCCGGCGGCGGCCGTCCAGGCCGCGCACTCGGCGGCCCAGGCGTCGGGCAGCTCGGCGAGCACCGCGAGCCGGGCCCGGGCGTCCGCGCTGCGCTTGGTATCGTGGGTGGAGAGCACCGTCATCCCGGTGGGCCAATCCCGCTCCTGGTCGGCGCACCAGCGGTGGAAGGCGCCCGGGCCGAGGCCGGGCCGGCCGGGGTCGCCGCCGACCTCGTTCAGCGAGACCAGCGCGTTCCAGCGGTAGAAGGCGGTGTCCTCCACGCCCTTGGCGGCCACCGCCGAGGTGGTCTGGGCGAACCGGCGGCAGAACTCGTCCTTCTCCGGGCTGCGACCGAGCCGGCCGAGGGCCAGGTCGCGCAGCAGCCGGTCCGCGGTGCCCTCGGCGCCGCCCGCCAGGTGCGCGACGGCCTCCGGCGGGGGCTCCTCGCCGGGCACCACGTACGGCCGGTACACCGGGTGCTCGGTGAGCAGGGCGCACAGGGCGTCCCGCAGCGCGGGCCGCGGGTGGTCGGCGAGCGCGCTGTCGGCGGCGCCGATCCGTCGCACCAGCCTCAGCAGCCGCTCCACCTCGGCCGCGAGCTCGCCGTCCGGGACGGTGAGCTCGGCGCGGCCGCGCAGCGCGGCCTCGGCCGCGGTCGTCCGGTCGGCGACGTCCCGCTGGTAGGCGGCGACCAGCCGCTCGGCACCGGCGTGGTCGGTGAGCACCCCGTCGATCCGGCGCAGCGCGTCGTAGCCGGTGGTGCCGGCGCACGGCCAGTCCGCGGGCAGCCTCTCGTCGCCGATGAGGATCTTCTCCACCACGGTGTACGCCCCGCCGGTGGCCTCGGCGAGCCGCCGCAGGTAGCCGCGCGGGTCGGCGAGGCCGTCGGGGTGGTCCACCCGGAAGCCGTCGAGCACGCCCTCGCCGTGCAGCCGCAGCAGCACCTCGTGGGTGGCCCGGAACACCTCCGGGACCTCGACCCGCACCGCGATCAGGTCGTTGATCGCGAAGAACCGCCGGTAGTTCAGCTCGCTGCTGGCCAGCCGCCACCAGGCCAGCCGGTACCACTGGCGGTCGAGGAGGTCGGGCAGCGGCAGGTGCGCGGTGCCGGGACGCAGCGGGAAGGCGTGGTCGTGGTAGCGCAGCACCTCGCCGTCCACCACCAGCTGGTCCCGTACCGCGCCGATCCGGTCGCCGAGCAGCGGCAGCAGCAGCCGGCCGCGGCCGGGCGCGTCGGAGGGGCCGGGCTGCGCCGTCCAGTCGATGTCGAACCAGGTGGCGTAGCGGGAGTCGGGGCCGTCCCGGAGCACCTGCCAGAGCGGCTGGTTGAGCTGCTCGGGGACGGGCAGCGCCATGTGGTTGGGCACCACGTCGGCGATCAGCCGCAGCCCGTGCCGGTGGGCCTCGTCCGCCAGGGCGCGCAGCGCCGCCTCACCGCCGAGCTGTTCGCTGATCCGGCTGTGGTCGACCGTGTCGTAGCCGTGCGTGGAGCCGGGGACGGCCTCCAGCAGCGGGGACAGGTGCAGGTGGGAGACGCCGAGTGCGGCCAGGTACGGCACGGCGCGGGCGGCGTCGCGCAGGGTGAAGCCCGGCTGGAGCTGGAGCCGGTAACTGGCCGTCGGTGGGTGTGCGGCGGCGGACGTCATGGGGTGATCCCTACCCTGGCCCGGGCGCGGCTATGGCCCGGGTGGCACGAATGGCCCACCCGGGCCGTCCCCCGCGCCCCGGCCGTCACGCGGGTCGCTGCAGCACCATCAGCGAGCGGTCGGTGAGCCAGAGCGAGTCGCCGGCCTTGACCCGGGTGCCCGTCCCGCGGGCGGGCAGCACGGGCTGCGCGGTGTCGACGACCAGCTGCCAGGCCTCGCCGTGCCCGGCCGGGACGGTGAACTCCAGCGGTTCGGAGTGCGCGTTGAACAGCAGCAGGAAGGAGTCGTCGACGATCTTGCCGCCGCGGCGGTCCGGTTCGGAGATGGCGTTGCCGTTGAGGAAGACCGTCAGCGACTTCGCGTAGCTGGTCTTCCAGTCCTGGTCGGTCATCTCCTCGCCGCCGGGGGTGAACCAGGCGATGTCGGTGAGGTCGTCGTGGGTGCCGGAGACCGGCCGGCCGTGGAAGAAGCGGCGGCGGCGGAAGACCGGGTGGTCGCGGCGCAGCCAGATCATGCCCTGGGTGAACTCCAGCAGCTGCGCGGCGGCGCCGCCCTTCGGCCAGTCGACCCAGGTGAGCTCGTTGTCCTGGCAGTAGGCGTTGTTGTTGCCCTGCTGGGTGCGGCCGAACTCGTCGCCGTGCGCGAGCATCGGCACGCCCTGGGAGAGCATCAGGGTGGCGATGAAGTTGCGCTGCTGGCGGGCTCTGAGCTCCAGCACCGCCTCGTCCTCCGTCTCGCCCTCGGCGCCGCAGTTCCACGAGCGGTTGTGCGACTCGCCGTCCCGGTTGCCCTCGTGGTTGGCCTCGTTGTGCTTCTCGTTGTAGGAGACCAGGTCGCGCAGGGTGAAGCCGTCGTGGCAGGTGACGAAGTTGATCGAGGCGATCGGCCGGCGGCCGTCGTCCTGGTAGAGGTCGGAGGAGCCCGTCAGCCGGGAGCCGAACTCGGCCAGGGCGGCGTTCTCGCCGCGCCACAGGTCGCGGACGGTGTCCCGGTACATGCCGTTCCACTCCGTCCACAGCGGCGGGAAGTTGCCGACCTGGTAGCCGCCCTCGCCCAGGTCCCACGGCTCGGCGATCAGCTTGGCCTGCGAGACCACCGGGTCCTGCTGGACGAGGTCGAAGAACGAGGACAGCCGGTCGACCTCGTGGAACTGCCGGGCCAGCGTCGCCGCGAGGTCGAAGCGGAAGCCGTCCACGTGCATCTCGGTGACCCAGTACCGCAGCGAATCCATGATCATCTGGAGGACGTGCGGACTGCGCATCAGCAGGCTGTTGCCGGTGCCGGTGGTGTCCTCGTAGAACCGGCGGTCCTTCGCCAGCCGGTAGTACGAGGCGTTGTCCAGGCCGCGGAAGGAGAGCGTCGGGCCCAGGTGGTTGCCCTCCGCGGTGTGGTTGTAGACCACGTCGAGGATCACCTCGATCCCCGCCGCGTGCAGCGCCTTCACCATCGACTTGAACTCCTGCACCTGCTGCCCGCGGTCCCCCGTCGAGGAGTACGAGGCGTGCGGCGCGAAGAAGCCGATGGTGTTGTAGCCCCAGTAGTTCGACAGCCCCAGGTCCCGCAGCCGGTGGTCCCGGACGAACTGGTGCACCGGCATCAGCTCGATCGCGGTGACGCCCAGCTTCGCCAGGTGCTCGATCAGCGCCGGGTGCGCCAGCGCCGCGTAGGTGCCGCGGATCTCCTCCGGGATCTCCGGGTGCAGCCGGGTCAGCCCCTTCACGTGGGCCTCGTACAGCACCGTGCGGTGGTAGTCGGTGCGCGGCGGCCGGTCGGTGCCCCAGTCGAAGTAGGGGTTGATCACCACCGAGTGCATGGTGTGCGGCGCCGAGTCCAGGTCGTTGCGGCGCTCCGGCGCGCCGAAGTGGTAGCCGTAGACCGACTCGTCCCAGTCGATGTCCCCGCTCATCGCCTTGGCGTACGGGTCCAGCAGCAGCTTGGCGCTGTTGTGCCGCTGCCCCAGCCCCGGGTTGTACGGGCCGTGCACCCGGAAGCCGTACCGCCGGCCCGGCTGGACCCCCGGCAGGTAGGCGTGCCGCACGAAGGCGTCCGTCTCCCGCAACTCGATCGCCGTCTCCGAGCCGTCCTCCTCCAGCAGGCACAGCTCGATCCGGTCGGCGCTCTCCGAGAACACCGCGAAGTTGGTTCCGGCCCCGTCGTACGTGGCGCCGAGCGGGTAGGGCTGCCCTGGCCAGACCTGCATGAGGGACCTCAACTTCCTTGCTCCGTGGGGGAACTGGCGCTCCCTCGGATCTGCCCGGGGACGGGCCCCGGCATGTGCGGACCGCCCTCGGCGTGACGCACGGCACACGTGCGGCACATGTCGCATACTCCCCAACCCCCGCCCGCCGACCGAACCCATTCACCTGTTGTTCGCCCGAACGGGTGTCCGTGGCGCGAAAACCCGGCGCTCGGGCCACCGCCCGCCCTCCCCTCGAATTGTTGTGCCGTCAACAGGCTGCGTCCCGCCCTGGGCGCGCAGTACCCTTGATCGTCCGGCGGCGCGCACCGCCGGCCCATGCGGAGACAGGCTCTGTCAAGGCCGCCATGGTGGAGACGCTGTCAGTGGACGGTCCGGCGCTCGCGACGAGCGGCGGCCGAGAGGTGAGGTAGCGCATGGGGTTCCCCGCCGACGGCCGGGGCGACGGCCTCGACGGGCCGGAGCCGGGCCGCAGCGAGGCGCCGACCGTCGTCATCCGCTCCAGCCCTCCCGGCCGGCCCGCCGGACCGGCCTCCGGCGACGGCACCCCGCTCGGCTGGACCGCCCTCGAATGGGAGCACGCCTACCGCCGCGTCCGCCTCACCGGCCGCGCCTACGTCTGGCTCAACCTGGTCGAACAGCGCCTGCGCGCCCTCGTCGACGAGGCGCTGCGCCCCGTCTACGCCCCCGCCCACGGCGAGGACTGGGTCACCGCCGCCGCCGGACCGGTCGGCGAGGAGTGGGTGCTGCGGGCCGGCGCCGTCCGCGAGGTCAGCCGCCGCAAGGGCTACCTGCTCGACCCGGCCGACGACGACCCGCTGGTCTTCCTCACCCTGCCGCAGCTGCGCGAACTCATGGTCCAGCACTGGCCCTGCTTCGAGCCGTACGTCCTCGACCGCCGCGAGGTCGAACTCGCCCTCGACGAACTCGAGGTGGCCCGGCACGTCGTCTCCCGCAACCGCAGCCTCTCGCAGACCGTCCTCGACCAGACCGAGCGGGCCGCCGCCCGGCTGCTCAGCCTGCTCGACGGCGGCGCGGGCGGCGTCCCCGCCGACGTCGTCGAGGAACTCGTCGCCGGCCGCTACGCCGACGTCGTCGCCGTGCACGCCGACCGGGTCCGCCTGCAGCGCGAACTCCCCGTCGAGGACCTGCTCGACGGCGCCCGCCGGCTCGACGCCGTCGGCATCGGCCTCGGCATGCTCTGCCAGAACTACACCGGCAAGCGCCTGGTGCGGCTGGCCGGCGAGGGCTGCCGGGTCCGCCTGCTCTTCCTCAACCCGGCCAGCAGCGCGGTACGGCGACGCGAGCGCGAACTCGGCCTCGGCCGGGGCGAACTCGGGCGCTCCGTCGAGATGAACATCATGCACGTGCGGCGGGTCCGGGCCCGGCTGCGGGACCCGGGCGGCTTCGAGATCCGGGTCTTCGACGAGATGCCCCGCTTCACCGCCTACCTGGTCGAGGGCCCCCGGGTGAGCGGCCAGACCGGCGGCCGCCGCCGCTCCGGCGACGTCGGCATCGTCCAGCCCTACCTGCGGCGCGCCCGCGGCATCGAGTCGCCCGCCATCGTGCTGCGCGGCGGCGCGGGCCAGGAGCCCGGCGGCACCGAGCCGGGGCTGCTGGAGGTCTACCGCGAGGAGTTCGAGGGCAGCTGGGCCGACTCCCGCGCGGTGTCCTGACGGCCCGCCGCCGGCGGCGGGCCGACCCGTCGGTGCGGCCGGTCGGCGGATCGGGGGGATCGTCCGGGGTGCGGGCCGGGGCGGTGCACCGCAGCGTTGGAGCGTGTGCGAAGCGGCCGTGACGGCCGGCTGCCGCGCTCCCCCCACCGCAGTTCGATTCCGGAGCCCCGATGACCGAGCCCACCGCTGCCGCCCCCGCCCGCCGCAGCTTCGTCAAGGCCACCCTCGCCGCCGGCGCCGCCGTCGCCGCCGGACCGGTCCTCACCGGCGGGCCCGCCGCCGCCGCGGCAGCCACGGCAACCGTGGAACGTGACGCCGTCCCCTTCCACGGCCCGCACCAGGCCGGCGTCACCACGCCCGCCCAGCGCTTCGCCGCCTTCCTCGCCGCCGAGGTCACCGTCCCCGACCGGCCGGCCCTGGAGCAGCTGATGCGCTCGCTGACCGACCGCATCCGCTTCCTGACCGCAGGCGGCACCCCCTCGCCGGCCGCCGCCGGCGAGCCGCCGTCCGACACCTGCCTGCTGGGCACGGAGGTCCCCGCCGACGGACTGACCGTCACCGTCGGCGTCGGCGCCTCGCTCTTCGACGCCCGGTTCGGCCTCGCGGCCGCCCGCCCGCTGCGCCTGACCCCGATGCCGGCCTTCCCCGGCGACGACCTCGGCCCGGAGCTGCACGGCGACCTGTCGCTGCAGATCTGCGCCGACAACCGGGACACCGTGCTGCACGCCCTGCGCGACCTGACCCGGCACACCCGCGGCGCGCTGCGCCCGCTCTGGCGGATCGACGGGTTCCAGAACCCGGCCCGGCCGGACGGCGCGCAGCGCAACCTGCAGGGCTTCAAGGACGGCATCGCCAACCCCGACACCGGTTCGGACCGGGTGATGGACAGCCTGGTCTGGGTCGCCGCGGACGGCGGCGAACCGGCCTGGGCGGCGGGCGGCACCTACCAGGTGCTGCGGATCATCCGGATGCGGGTCGAACCCTGGGACGCCCTGCCGGTGGCCGACCAGGAGCGGATCGTCGGCCGGCACCGGGACAGCGGCGCGCCGCTCGGCGGCACCGCCGAGCAGGACGGCCCGGCGTACGGCAAGGACCCGTCCGGTGCGGTGATCGCCCTCGACGCGCACATCCGGCTCGCCAACCCGCGCACCGCCGCCACCGCCGACTCGCGGATCCTGCGCCGCGGCTACAACTACGACCGCGGCGTCGACGGGGCCGGCGACCTCGACATGGGGCTGGTGTTCTGCTGCTACCAGCAGGACGTCGCCCGGCAGTTCGAGGCCGTGCAGCAGCGGCTGAACGGCGAGCCGCTGGCCGCCTTCCTCGCGCCCACCGGCGGCGGCTACTTCTTCGTGCTGCCCGGCGTGCCGGACGAGAGCGGCTGGCTCGGCAGCGGCCTGCTCGGCACCGCCTGACGCACCGCCCGACCCGTCCGCCGGAGCCCCGCCGGGCCGCCTCGCCGCACCCCCCCGACGGCCCCGCCGGACGACCCGACCGGCGGGGCTGTCACTGGTGCGGGCGATGATGGTCCCCGTCACGGCAGGAGCGACGGAAGGAGCGCCGGATGACGACCCGGAGGGGGACGCCGACCGCACCCGCCCACCACGGCCACCGCACGGCCGGGGGCCCGCGATGAGCTGGCTGGCCGCCGGCCTGCTGGCCTTCGACCTGGAGACCACCGGCACCGACATCGAGAACGACCGGATCGTCACCGCCGCCCTCGTCCGGCTGGAGCCGGACGGCACCGTCTCGCGGGAGCAGCACTGGCTGGTCGACCCGGGCATACCGATCCCGGCCCAGGCCACCGCGATCCACGGCATCGGCACCGCGCAGGCGCGGGAGCGCGGGGTGGCCGCGGCCGGCGCCGTCGAGGAGATCACCCGGGCCATAGCGGAGGCCCTCGGCTCCGGCACCCCGCTGGTCATCATGAACGCGCGCTACGACCTGTCGCTGCTCGACCGCGAGTGCCGCCGACACGGCGTCAGCCCGCTCTCCGCGCGGCTCGGCGGCACGCCCGCGCCGGTCATCGACCCGCTGGTGCTCGACAAGCACGCCGACCGCTACCGCCGCGGCAAGCGCAACCTGCAGGCGCTCTGCGAGCACTACGGGGTGGTGCTGGACGGCGCGCACCAGGCCGGGGCCGACGCGGTGGCCGCGGCCCGGGTGGCCCGCCGGCTCGGCGAGGCCTTCCCCGCGGTCGGCGGCGTCACGCCGGCCGATCTGCACGCCCTCCAGGTGCGGGCCGCCGCGGAGCAGGCCGCCTCGTTCCAGCGGTACCTGCGCCGCACCTCGGACCCGCAGGCCAGGATCGAGCCGGCCTGGCCCGTGGTGCCCTGGCCCGCCGCGGCCGCGGCGGGCTGACGGCGGCGGGCTCGCCGCGGCCCGGTCCGTCCGTCCCGGCCCCGGATCAGCCGCCGGCCGGGAAGTCGAAGGTGTAGCCCTGCGCGACCAGCCAGGGCAGGAGCTGGCGCAGCGCCTCGATCGTCTGGCTGCGGTCGCCGCCGCCGTCGTGCATCAGCACCACCCCGCCGGGGCGCAGGTGCTGCTGGACGTTGGCGACGATCGCGGGGACACCGGGCCTGGCCCAGTCCCGCGGGTCGACCGACCAGCCGAGCGAGCGCATGCCGTGGTCGGCCGCGATCTGCTCGTTCTCGGCGGTGAAGTCGCCGCCGGGGGCCCGGAACCACGGCACCTCGGCGCCCGGACCGGCGGCCCGCAGGATGGTCTGCTCGGCGTCGGCGATCTCGTGCACCTGCTGGTCGTGGCTGAGGCCGTGCAGCGGCTGCGGGTGGTCGACGGTGTGGTCGCACAGCCGGTGACCCCCGGCGAGGACCATGCGCACGGCCGCCGGGTCGCGGTCGACCTCGTTGCCGACCATGCAGAAGGTCGCCTTGGCGTGGTACTGCGCCAGCAGGTCGAGGATCGGACGGGTGGCCGGGCCCGGGCCGTCGTCGAAGGTGAGCGCCACGGTGCGGCCGCCGCTCGCGGTGGACCGCAGCACCAGGTGGCTGCGGGTCGGGCTGCCGCTCGGCGTGTGGCCGGACGGGCTCGCGGAGGCGCTCGGCGCGGAGGGGGCCGCGCTGCCGCTGCCGGGCGCGGCGGTGGTCGGCGCCGCGGTGGTGGCGGAGGCGCTCGCCGAGGGCGGCGCGGAGCGCTGCGCCGGGACGGTCGGGGTGGCGGGGCTCGCGGTGGCGGACGGCGAGCCGCTGGTGGCGGCGGTGTCGCGCGGGGTGACGGCGGCGGCGGTGGTGCGCGCTCCGTCGGCGCTCGCGGTGCGTGCATGGGTGGCCGAACCGCAGGCGGCGATCACGGTGGGGGCGAGCAGCGCGGCGAGGCCGAGGCCGAGGGTGCGACGGGATCGGGGGCTGGGCATCCGCATGGTGACGACTCCTGACGTCGTACCGGCCACCCCGGGTGGGGGCGTGTGCCGGGGACGACGTCAGGCGCGGACCGCCGGTTCCGTCGTCGTGTACGAACGGACCCGGTTGTCGGGTCTCAGAACGGATACCAGCGTACGGAGGCCGACCCGTTGCGCAAGGAGTCCACCCGGCGGCGGAACTCGGCCGCCGCGGCTCGGTTGCCGGGGACGTGCTGGGCGACCCAGGAGGCGCTCGCCGTCTCCCGCGCACCGCGCAGCACTGCGAATCCGTCCCAGTCCCGGACGTCCCAGCCGTAGGCCGCGGTGAAGGCCCGGTACTCCTCCTCCGGGACCCCGTACCGGTCCTGACTGAGCGCCAGGACGACGAGGTCGTGCTCGCGCAGGTCGTGGCCGGCGTTCTCCAGGTCGAGCAGGACGGGCCCGTCGGGGCCGACGTGGACGTTGCGGGGGAGGGCGTCGCCGTGCACCGGGCCGGGGGTGAGGTGGGGGGTGAGCGCGGCCGCGGCCGTGACGAAGCTCTCCTTCCGGGCGCGCAGGAAGGCGGTGTCGGCCGGGTCGACGTGACCGGCCGCGGCGGCGAGCCATCCGTCGACCGGGGCGAGCAGGTCGCGCGGGCCGAGCGGCAGGCCCTCGGGGGCGGGCAGTGCGTGCAGGGCGCGCAGCAGCGGCGCGAGGTCGGCCGTCCGCGCCGGGCGGACGGGGGCGGGCAGCCGGTGCCAGAAGGTCACCGGGTGTCCGCCGGCGGTCACGGGCTCGGGGTGCCGGGGCCGGACGACCGGGATGCCGGCGGCGTCCAGCCAGGCGGCGACGGCCAGTTCGCGGGCGGCCCGGGGGAGCAGCGCGGGGCTGCGGCCGACCTTGGCGACGAGCGCGGGGGAGCCGAGGTCGAACACGGCGTTCTCGCCGAGGGCGAGCAGCCGGGCGCCGTCCGGTGCGGGCAGTCCGGCGGTGCGGCAGGCGCCGGCCAGCAGGGTACGGGCGCGGGCTTCGTCGAAGGCGGTCACGGCGGGCTCCTCGGTGCGGTCCGGACCATCCTGGCGCACGGCGGCCGGGCCCCGCGTGCTGCGGGGCCCGGCCGTGGGGCGGTGGTGCTCCGGCGGTCAGACCCGGGCGCCGCCGGCGGACTGGCCGTCCGGCAGGTGCAGGCCGGCCGGGGCGGGGGCGGCCGGGGTGACCGGCGGGAAGGACTCGCCGTGCGAGAGGTTCGGCAGCCAGTTCAGCCAGCGCGGCAGGTACCAGTTGCGCTCGCCGAGCAGGCTCATCACGGCGGGCAGCAGCACCGCGCGGATCACGGTGGCGTCGATCAGCACCGCGACGGCGAGGCCGGCGCCCATCTGCTTCATCGACTGCATGGACAGCGTGCCGAAGACCGCGAACACCCCGACCATGATCACTGCGGCGCTGGTGACCACGCCGGCGGTGGAGCGGATGCCGTAGGAGACGGCGGCCCGGGTGGCCAGGCCCCGGTCGTGCGCCTCCTTGATCCGGGAGACCACGAACACGTGGTAGTCCATGCTCAGGCCGAAGAGGATCACGAACAGGAACAGCGGCACCCAGGACTCCACCGCGCCGACCCCGGCGGTGCCGAACAGCGAGGCGCCGACGCCGTGCTGGAAGACCAGGGCGAGCACGCCGTACGCGGCGCCGACCGAGAGCAGGTTGAGCACCACCGCGGTGAGCGCGATGCCGAGCGAGCGGAACGAGCAGAGCATCAGCAGGAAGGCGAAGGCGACGACGAAGCCGAAGACCGGGAGCATCGAGCGGGACATCTGCTCGTTGAAGTCGTGCGAGCCCGCGGTGCTGCCCGTGACCGGGGCCTCGGTTCCGGGCACTTTGAGCACCGTGTTCGCCACCACGTCGCCCCGCAGCGCCTCCAGGGCCTCGGTGCTGGCGGTGTCGTTGCCGGTGCCGACGAGCGGGATGTCGACCAGGGCGACGTTCTGCGCGCCGTGCACCGTCACCTGGATCGGCTCGTGCATCTTGCCGGTGGCCAGCGCCCGGGTCCTGAGGTCGGCGAGGGCCTGCTTCATCTCGGGGGAGTCGACGGCGCGGGCCTTGACGACGACCGTGGCGGGGGCGGGGCTGCCGGGGAAGGCCTTCTCGATCCGCTGCGAGGTGGAGACCAGGGCGTTGCCCTCGGGCAGCTGCTGCTGGAAGGTCAGGTTGGCGGTGTGCATGGTGAGCAGCGGCGCGGCGAGGCCGAGCAGCAGGCCGCCGGCGAGGACGGTGGCGGCGAGCGGCCGGTTCAGCACCGGGGTGAGCAGGGCGTTCCAGACCCGGCCGCCGGCTGCGGCGTCGCTGCGGCGGAGCTTGTGCAGCAGCGGGAGGCGGCCCTTGTCGACCCGGTCGCCGAGCATCGACAGCAGCGCGGGCAGCACGGTGAGCGAGCCGAGCACGGCGGTGATCACCACGACGATGGTGGCGAAGGACATCGCCTGGAAGTCGGCGATGCCGGTGAGGAAGAGGCCGGCCATGGCGACGACCACGGTCACGCCCGAGACCAGCACGGCCCGGCCGGAGGTGGCGGCGGCGACCTGGAGCGCGGTGGCGGCGTCGCGTCCGGCGGCCCGCTCCTCGCGCTCGCGGCGCAGGTAGAACAGGCAGTAGTCGACGCCGACGGCGAGGCCGACGAGCAGCATCACCGAGCTGGCGTCGTCACTGGTGTGCAGCAGGCCGCTGGAGAGGGCGACCAGGCCGCCGGCGGCGATGAAGGCGGTGAGCGCGAGGACGACCGGCAGCACGGCGGCCACCAGGGCGCCGAAGGCGATCAGCAGGATGCCCAGCGCCAGCGGGACGGCCGTCCACTCGGCGCGCTGGAAGTCGTTCGAGAACTGGTCCTGGAACCACTTGCCGGAGCTGGCCTCGCCGAACTCCTCGACGGTGAGGTCCTTGTGCTTCGCCTGCACCCCGGCGACCGCGTCCAGCACGGCCGGCACGTTCTCGAGGGCCTTCTCGCGGTCCTCCCCGGCCACGGTGAACTGCAGCAGCGCGGAGTGCCGGTCGGCCGAGACGGCGCCGGTCCCGTACGGGCTGCGCAGGTCGGCGGCCTTGCCGGTGGCCCGCACCGCGGCGGCGGCCTCGTCGACGACGGCGCGGAAGGCCGGGTCGTCGGCGGTCAGCGCGGCGCTCTGGACGAGCACGGTCTCGCCGGCCGGGGTCTTGATGCCGGCCTCGTCGAGGATCTTCGCGGCGCGGGCGACCTCGCCCGGCATCATCTCGGAGTCGGTGACCTTGGTGCTGCCGTGGAGGCCGCCGAGGAAGGCGGCCAGGACGACGAACAGGAGCCAGCCGAACACCGCCGTCTTGCGGTGTCCGGCGCTCCACGCGCCCATGGCGGCGGCGAGGCCGAGCTTGGGTGTCACGGGTCCCCCAGGGAGAGCGGCGGGTGCGGTCCGCCGGAGCTTGGTGCCGGTGTTCCCGGCTGCTGGAACGACCCTAGGAAGCGGGGAGTTGACGGAGTATCCGGCTGGCGGGTGAGTCGACCCTGGGCCTGCCCGGAGGGCCGGGGTGGGGTTTTCCCCACCCCGCGCTCCTCCTCGGGGTCGGTCTTCGGCTCCACCCTGAGGGGGAGGCGGATCCGCCCGGAGCAGGAGGTGCACGGCGCGGGCGCAGGTCAGGATGGTCCGGGGAGGCAGCCGGTACCCCCTAGGGGTGCCCGTCGCGGGCGGGGTTACCTGCCGACCGGCTAGTGGCATCGCATAGGATGCCTCCACACGTACTTGCCTGCCGACCGGCTAGGGATTCCTCCCGGGCCGGTCCTGCCGTTGCCCGGTTTCCGTCCCCCGAGGGCTGCGGTGAACCATGCCCAGGAGGCATCACGAGCATGTTCCACCGAATCGGAGACTTCGTCGTCAGGCGGGCCTGGTGGGTGATCGGAGCGTGGCTGATCGCGGCCGTCGCGATCATCTCCACCGCTCCGACGATCACCGCGCAGACCGACGAGAGCAAATTCCTCCCGAAGCACTACGAGTCGGTCCAGGCCGGCAAGCTCCAGTCCGAGGCGTTCCCGGCGAACTTCTCGCCCGGCGCCTACGCGGTGTTCGAGCGGAAGGACGGCGGCAAGCTGACCGAGGCCGACAAGGCCACCGCCGAGAAGACCGTCAAGGGCCTCGGTGCCAAGCACATCACGTCGGTGGAGACCGTCCTGCCGGTCGGCAAGTCCTACTCGAAGGACGGCACCTTCGGCATGTCGATGATCGCCATCGACAAGAAGGTCCTGCAGAAGCCGGAGGCCGCGGACGCGGCCAAGGCGCTGCGTGAGGCGGGCGCCGAACTGACGGCCGACACCCCGGTCAAGATGCTGCTCGGCGGCCCCGCCGCCAGCATCCTCGACCAGCAGGACTCCTCCAAGCTCGCCGAGGCCCTGATCGGTGTCGGCACCTTCGTGATCATCCTGCTCACGCTCTGGCTGATCTTCCGCAGCCTGACCGTCGCGCTGCTGCCCATCCTGTCGATCATCGTCTACTCGATGGTGGCCAACGGTCTGATCGGCTACGCGGGGAAGCTGTTCGGCCTGAAGGCGGACAACTCGATGTCCGCCATCCTCATCGTGGTGCTCTTCGGCGTCGGCACCGACTACTTCCTGTTCCTGATGTTCCGCTACCGCGAGCGGCTGCGGGCCGGGGACGAGCGCAAGGAGGCCGTGGTCAACGCCGTCGGCCGGGTCGGTGAGGCGATCGCCTCCGCCGCCGGCGCCGTCGTTGTCGCCTTCGCCGTCCTGGTGCTCTCCAGCCTGGGCATGTTCACCGCGCTGGGCCCGTCCCTGGCCATCGCCGTGGCGGTCACCGCCCTCGCCTCGATCACCCTCGTCCCGGCCGTGCTCTCGGTCGTCCCCGAGCGGGTGCTCTTCCGCCGGGTCGTCGAGTGGCTCCGCTGGGACGGCCGCCACCTGGCCTGGCTGGTCCGCGGCGCCCGCGCCCCGCGCCCGGTCGGCGACTTCCCCGAGCACTGGATGCGCCAGTCCAAGGGCACCCGCTTCGCCGCGCTCGGCGGCGGCGTGCAGCGCCGGCCGGCGGTCGCCGCACTGGCGTCCGGTCTGGTGCTGGTCGCCCTGACCGTTGCCGCGCTCGGCTACAAGGGCACCTTCGACCTCACCAGCGGCTCGATGCCGAAGACCAAGGAGTCGATGGTCGTCCAGGACCGGATGATGAAGGCCTTCTCGGCCGGCGCCGCCGACCCGAGCCACGTCTACCTGGCCTCCACCAACGGTGCCAAGCTCGACGCCGCCGGCCTGGACACCTACCGCGCCGCGCTCGCCGGAACCCCCGGTGTCGCCGCGGTGCCCGCAGACAGGACGAGCCTTAGCAAGGACGGGCTCACCGCCGACATCACGGTGGTCCTCAAGGACGCTCCCGCGACCAACAAGGCCATCGACACCATGGGCAGCCTGCGCGAGACCGCCCACGGCTCCGCCCCGAGCGGCACCAAGGTGCTGGTCGGCGGCCAGACGTCGGTCCTCAAGGACATCAACACCGCGATGGCCCACGACTACAAGTTGGTCTTCCCGGTCGCCGCGCTGCTCATCCTGCTCATCCTGGCGTTCCAGCTCCGCAGCCTGGTCGCGCCCTGGTACCTGATGGCCTCGGTCGGCCTCGGCTTCGGCGCCACCCTCGGCGCCACCTCGCTGATCTTCCAGAGGATCGGCGGCGAGCCGGGCCTGATGTTCATGCTGCCGATCTTCATCTACCTGTTCGTGGTCGCGATCGGCACCGACTACAACATCCTGATGATCGCCCGCCTCCGCGAGGAGGTGAAGGAGGGCCGCAGCCCCCGCGAGGCCGCCGGCCAGGCGGTCGAGCACGCCGGCCCGACCGTCGCCGCGGCGGGCTTCATCCTGGCGGCCACCTTCGGCACCATGCTGCTGGCCGGGAACTCGCTCTTCAGCCAGATGGGCTTCTCGATCGCCTTCGGCATCATCATCTCGGCCTTCGTGATGGCGATGTTCTTCACCCCGGCGATCACCGCGCTGCTGGGCCGCGCGGCCTGGTGGCCCGGCCACCAGGACGCCGCCGACCGGGACGGCCCCACCGTCCCCGAGGCGGAGCCGCAGCCGGCCGGCCGGATCTGATCGCACGGTCCGCACGGACCCGCGGGCGGGGCGCACGATCGGCTGTGCGTGCCCCGTTCGCGGGCCGTTCAATCCCGGGGCGCCCGCGGTGTGACGAGGAGAACTCTCCCGATCATTGAAGGCGCCACCGTGCTACAGTCGAAGCAGTTGCAGTTTTGGTCCCATGAACGTGCGTGTGCGCCTGCTGGTTCCAACCGCCAGGCGCATTTGTTTTTATCCGGTGTTTTGTCTCCGGATGGGGATCGCGGCTACTCGGGGTCTGCGAGGTGCAGGCCCCTGATGCCCCAGAATGAGGAGACGGTTATGGCTACCGGCACCGTGAAGTGGTTCAACAGCGAAAAGGGCTACGGCTTCATCGAGCAGGACGGCGGCGGCGCCGACGTCTTCGCCCACTACTCGAACATCAACGCCCAGGGCTTCCGTGAGCTCATCGAGGGCCAGAAGGTCGAGTTCGACGTCACCCAGGGCCAGAAGGGCCCCCAGGCGGAGAACATTCGCCCCCTCTGAGTCCGGCCCAGCCGACTCACGCTTGACGAGTGAGGGTCCGCACCTGCGGGTGCGGGCCCTCGCCCATTGCCGCCGAACGGCCGGGGCGGCCCCGCATGCACTCCTGATGCACTCCTGACGGCCGACCCGCAAAGGTCCGGGCGCACGGTACCGCCGTGCCCGCCGGCCGATCAGGACGGAGCAGCATGACCGATCACGCACGCCCGCAGCGCGGTACCTCCCGCCGGGCCCCGGGCGCCGGACGCCCCCAGCGCGGTGGCGCCCCCCGCGGCGGCGCCGAGCGCCGCGTCCAGCGCGCACCGCGCGCCGCACGCCCCGCGGAGAGCCAGGACTTCACCGTCGTCGAGGGCACCCCGGCCCGCCCGCCGGCGGCCACCTTCGCCGAACTCGAGATGCCGAAGGCGCTCCTCACCGCGCTGGAGCGGCAGGGCGTCACCGAGCCCTTCCCGATCCAGTCCGCGACCCTGCCGGATTCGCTGGCCGGCCGCGACGTGCTCGGCCGCGGCCGCACCGGCTCCGGCAAGACCCTCGCCTTCGGCCTGCCGCTGCTCGCCCGCACGGCCGGCAAGCGGGCCGCCGCCCGGCGCCCGCTCGCCCTCGTCCTGGTGCCCACCCGTGAGCTGGCCCAGCAGGTCACCGAGGCGCTCAGCCCCTACGCGCAGGCGCTGCAGCTGCGGATCGCCACCGTCGTCGGCGGCATGCCGATCGGCCGGCAGGCCAACCAGGTGCGCCGCGGCGTCGAGGTGCTGGTCGCCACCCCCGGCCGGCTCGACGACCTGATCAACCGGCAGGACGTGGCCCTCGGCGACGTCGCCGTGACCGTCCTCGACGAGGCCGACCAGATGGCCGACATGGGCTTCCTGCCCCAGGTCAGCAAGCTGCTGGAGCAGGTCGCCGAGGGTGGCCAGCGGATGCTGTTCTCCGCCACCCTCGACCGCAACATCGACCGGCTCGTCCGCCGCTTCCTCGACGACCCGGTCACCCACTCCGTCGACCCGTCGGCCGGTGCGGTCAGCACCATGGACCACCACGTCCTCCAGCTCGACCCCGCCGACAAGGCCTCCACCACCGCGCACATCGCCTCCCGCGAGGGCCGGCTGATCATGTTCGTGCACACCAAGCACGGTGCCGACCGGCTCGCCAAGCAGCTGCTGGCCAGCGGCGTGCGGGCCGCGGCCCTGCACGGAGGCAAGTCCCAGCCGCAGCGCAACCGGGTGCTCGACCAGTTCCGCGACGGCCGGGTCACCGCGCTGATCGCCACCAACGTCGCCGCCCGCGGCATCCACATCGACGGCCTCGACCTGGTCGTCAACGTCGACCCGCCGATCGACCACAAGGACTACCTGCACCGCGGCGGCCGCACCGCCCGCGCCGGCGAGTCCGGCACCGTCGTCACCCTCGTCCTGCCCGAGCAGCGCCGCGAGGTCAACCGGCTGATGGGCACCGCCGGGATCCGTCCCACCGTCACCAAGGTCCGCCCGGACGACGCCGAGCTGCGCCGCATCACCGGGGCCCGCACCCCCAGCGGCGTGCCGGTCAGCATCGTCGTGGCCGAGCCGGCCGCCCCCGCCGCGTCCGCCGAGCAGACCGGCGACAAGCCCGCCGGCGCCCGCTCCGGTGCACCGCGCCGCCGCCCCGGCAAGCGTTCCGCGCTGCCCAAGGACGTCGACGCCAACGGCAACGCCCGCCAGCCCCGCCCCAAGCAGCGCATCGGCGGCGGCAGCGGTGGCGCCGGCAGCCGCACCGCGGCCGGGTTCATCGGCCGGTCCTCCGGCCGCGCCAAGCCCGGCTCGGGCTCGCGCAGCGGTTCCAACTACGGCACCGGCCGCCAGCGCCGCGACGTCGGCTGATCCACCGACCACGAAGGGGCGCCACCCGCCACGGGTGGCGCCCCTTCGGCCTTTCCGGATCCGCCGGATCGCCGACGAACCCTCACATCACCCTCCGGACCTCCTGCGAACAGGTGTGTTAGCTTCTTTGTCCGTTCATGGGCTTTCCATGACCTGGATCAGAGGTTCCGTCAATTCGGCGCCGTACCGGGCGCACCGCACGGGGGAGGACACGTCGTGTCAGGGGAGTACCGCGTCGATCCGGAGGCACTGCGGCGATTCGCCCGCACCTCCGCCGACCGTTCGGAGAGACTGCGCGCCATCCGCGCCGAACTCGGCGCCCACCGGCTGGCGCCCGACGCCTTCGGCAAGCTGCCCGAGGCCGAGCAGACCGGCCGCGACTACGCCGAGCGTGCCGACGCCGCCGTCGAGAACCTCACCTCGGCCGCCGACACCATGGCCCGGATCGACGAGCACGCCCAGGGCGTCGCCCGTTCCTACGAGCAGGCCGAGGCCGAGACCGCGGAGTCCCTCAACGCCATCGCCAGGGGGCTGTGATGACCGGTCCCGTGTCCGGCGCCGTCGACGCCTACACCAAGATCAACCAGTGGATGAGCCCGCTGGGCAGCGTGATCGACGAGATCATGCGTCCCATCGTCGAACCGCTCGCCGAGCCGCTGGAGTTCGTCACCGGTGACCCCGAGGGCCTGGAGGCCGCCGCCCGGCTGTGGCGCAGCCAGGCCGTCGAACTGCGCGAGGTCGTCGCCGACCAGCGCCGCGACCGCGCCGCCCTCGCCCACGACTGGCAGGGCGAGGCCGCCGAGGCGTTCCTGCGGGAACTCGCCGAGTACGAGACGGCCCTGGAGGCCGAGGCGGACGACATGGACGCCACCGCCGAACTCCTCGACGAGGCCGCCGCCGAGAGCCGGATGGCCCAGGACCTCGTCGAGACGGTCATCCGCGAACTCATCGAGTGGGCGATCATCACCCTCGCCGCCTCGCTCGCCTTCAGCGTGGTGACGGCCGGCATCTCGCTCGCGGCGGAGGCCGCCGCGGCCGCCGCCGAGGGCACCATCGCCAGCGCCCGGATCGCCAACCTGGTCGCCAAGCTGGCCCGCGCCCTCAAGAAGATCGAGGAGGCGATGAAGGCCCTCAAGGCGGTCTCCAAGCGCCCCCACCTCAACCCCAAGAAGCCCTGGACCTGGAACCGGCCGATCGACGTCCCGGCCTACCTCGCCAAGAAGGGCACCAAGATGATCGGCAAGGCCGCGCTGCACGGCATCGGCCTCACCGGCGACCCGGTCGGCCAGACCGTCCAGCAGGCCGTCCAGTCCGGCGCCGGCATCGTCGCCGACGAGATCGACGACCGGATCGCCGGCAACCCCCACCCTTCCACCGCCGCCCGCGAACACGCCGGCATCGCCCAGCCCCGCCAGGAGCCGGAGCTCAGCCCGGAGGAACGCAAGGCCCGCTTCGACGCAGCCTTCGGCTGACCGGGAGGACACCGTGCTCAACCGCGACCGCGACATCGTCACGCCCTTCCTGCAGCCCGGCGAACAGCTCCTCGGCGCAGCCTCCGTCGACCTCGCCCCCGGCATCCCGCACCCGCCGGCCGGACTCCTCCCGCCCCGGCGGCCCAGCGAACTGGAGCAGAAGCTCGGCAAGCCGTTCAACGTGCTGCGCCGCGCCTACGCCGTCGTCAACCCGGTCTCCGCCGCCGTCGGCGCGGTCGAGGACAGGGCCGTGGACGCCGTACCGGACTCGGTCTGGCACGGCGAGGGCATGGGCGGCGGCTGGCACGGCGAGGCCGGCCGGTTCGTGCTGCGCATGCGCGAGGAGAACAACGGCGGCGGCACCTTCGCCGTCACCGACCGGCGCCACCTCGTGGTCGTCGACAACTCCAAGCTGTGGCAGCTCAAGGAGCAGTACGCCCTGCACTGGGAGGCGCCCCGGCAGGCCGTCGCGCTGCACCGCAACCCCACCGGCGTCCTGCAGCGCGGCCGGATCGACCTGCACTTCGCCGACCGGTCCTGGGCGGGCATCACCACCCCGATGCCCTCCACCGCCGACGAGCTCGCCGCCGCTGCCCGCTCGGGCTGACGGCCGGTCAGACGGCTGCCGCCGACGAGGGGACCGGGACGAGCCGCCGCAGGCGCTCGCGGGTCTCCTCGTCGCGCGGCGCGGCCACCACCAGCTGAAGGCCGCCCGGTGCGCGCAGCACCACCTGGTCCAGCCGCAGCAGGCCCACCGCCTCGTGCCGGACCTCCTTCCCGCAGCCGGTCTTCTCGCTCACCCGGTGCTCGTCCAGCCAGCGGTCCGCCTCCGGGAACGACGCCCGCAGCCGCCCGATCACCTCCGTGAGGCGCCGCGACGCCGGCGAACCCGACCCGCCCCGCTCCCCGTACGCCGCCCGCAGCTCCGCCAGCGTGCGGCGGGCGTGCCGCTCCCAGTCCACCGTGCGGCGGCGGATCCGGTCGTCCGCGAACACCGTCCAGGCCAGGTTGCGGTCCCCGGGCGGCATCCCGGAGAAGCCGAACATCGCCTCGGCCGCGGCGTTCCACACCCGGATGTCCCAGTCTGCGTCCATCAGGAACGCCGGCGCCGGCTCCTGCGCGTCGACCAGCCGCAGCAGCGCCTCCGGCACGTCCGCACCGTCCGCCCCGCGTGCGTCCGCGGGGTGCGGCCCCGCGCCCGCCAGCCGGAACAGGTACGCCGTCTCCGCCGCGTCCAGCCGCAGCGTCCGGGCCAGGCTCGCCAGCACCTCCGGCGAGGGATTGATGTCCCTGCCCTGCTCCAGCCACGTGTACCAGGTCACCCCCACCCCGGCGAGCAGCGCCAGCTCCTCCCGCCGCAGCCCCGGCGTCCGGCGGCGCACCCCCGGTGCGATGCCCACGTCCGCCGGCGTCAGCGACGCCCTGCGGGTCCGCAGGAAGTTCGACAGCGCCTGCCGGCGCACGTCCCCCTCGGCCATGGATCCTCCCCCTGACTCCTGGTAGCCCGACTACCAGTATCGCCACGCACTGCTGCGCCGCCGCACCGGGCGGAAGGCTGGACACCGTCCGAACAAGCACTCCTGACGGGACGACAGATGAACCAGCGCGCCCGCGGCGCCCTCCTGCTCACCGCCCTCGCCGCCACGATCGCCGCCGCACCGGCCCTGCCCGCCGCCGCGGCACCCGCCCACCACCGGACCGCCGCGATCACCGCGAGCGCCGACACCCTGCACCCCGAGGGCGCCGCCTGGGACGCCGCCCACGGCCGCTTCCTGGTGAGCTCCCTGCGCCACGGCACCGTCTCCGCCGTCCGCCCCGACGGCTCCGTCACCACCCTGGTCGACGACCCCGCGGTGCTCGTCTCCACCGTCGGCCTCCACGTCGACGCCGCCCGCAACCGCGTCCTCGTCGCCAACGGGGACCCGGGCGTCTCCCTGCGCACCGCCCCCGGCGGCTCGGGGCACGTCGCCGGCATCGGCGCCTACGACCTCACCACCGGCCGGCGCCTCTTCTACACCGACCTCGCCGCCACCGCCGCCGACGGCGGATCCCACCTCGCCAACGACCTCGTCGTCGGCCCCGACGGCACCGCCTACGTCACCGACTCCTTCGCCCCGGTCGTCTACCGGGTCGCCCCCGACGGCACCGCCGGGATCCTCGTCCGGGACAGCCGGCTCGCCGCCCCGCAGGGAGGCTTCGGCCTCAACGGCATCGTCCGGCAGGGCCGCACCCTGGTGGTCGGCAAGTACGACGACGGCACCCTGTGGCGGCTGCCGATCGACCACCCGGAGCAGCTCGCCCGCGTCGCCGTCGGCGGCCCGGCCGATGCCCTCACCGGCCTCGACGGACTGCTGCTCCGCCCCGACGGCACCCTGCAGGGCATCACCAACCACCTCGGCGGCAACGGCGCCACCACCCGCGTCGAACTTTGCTCCCCGGACGGCTGGCGCACCGCCCGCGCCACCGTCCACCCGCTGGCCGACCCGGCGCCGACCGTGCTCACCCCCGGCCCGGCGGGCAGTGTGTACGTCCTCGACGGACGCATCGACCTGCTCTTCGCCGGCACGCCCGTCGACACCTTCACGCTGTACCGCATCTGACGGTCGGACCGGGTTCCGTCACACCGGCACGGCAGCCGCGCCGACGCGCCCTTCGTCCGGCTGCCCGCTCGGGCGGCTGCGGCGGGCGGCGGTGAGGCCGACGGCGGCGAGGCCGAGGCCGGCCCAGAGGGAGAGGGTGAGCAGCGGGCCGGCCGCCCCGGCGCCGTCGAAGTAGGAGACGGACCGCAGCAGCGTCCCGGCCGCGCCCGGGGGCAGCTGCTGTCCGAGGACGCCGGCCGGGGCGGGGAGCAGTTCGGGCGCGGAGGCGACGCCGGAGAAGGCGTTGCCGATCAGCACCATCAGCAGCCCGGCCACCCCGAGGCCGGCCGTGCCCAGCAGGGCCGCCGTCCCGGCCGAGGTGGCGCCGACCGCGAGCACCGTCAGGCCGATCACCCCGGCCTCGGTCCACCACTCCCCGGTCAGCGCGCCCAGCCAGCCGTGGGCGACCCCGGCGCCGACCGGGCCGGTGAGCAGTGCGGCCCCGGCGAGCGCCGCGATCGCCCGGCCGCCGCGCAGCCGCAGCACCGTCACCGCCGCGCCGGTCGCCACCCCGGCCAGCACCAGCGGCAGCAGGCCGGCGCCGAAGACCGCCCCGCGCGGGTCGGTGGCCGGGGCGGGCACCACGTCCGTGACGTGCACGGTGGTGCCGGGCGGGGCGGCGGACTCGGCGGCGGTGCGCAGCAGCTGGGCCACGGTCGGGCCGGCGGCCGAGGCGGTGAGCAGCTCGGGGCCGCCGGGGGTGGTGACCAGGGCGCCGTAGACCTCGCGGTCCTCGACGGCGTGCCGGGCGGCGGCCGCGTCGGTGTAGTGGTGGATCTCGAAGGCGCCGGGGTGCGCCGCCAGCCGCTGGTCGACGGTGGCCGTGGCGGCGGCCGGTCCGGCGACGCCGATCGGCAGGTCGCGCGGGGCGAGGCGGGAGGCGGGCCAGGCGAAGGCCCACAGGGCGAACGCGGCCAGCAGCGGCACCAGCAGCCAGACGGCGACGAGGCGGCGGGAGGCGGGTGCGGCCCCGGGAGAGGCGGACTCGGCGGAGGCGGACATGGCAGCCCCTCGATTCAAAGAGAAGGATCGTTCGTTTTACATGGCCCACTCTCCGGCCGCCCGTCGCGCTTGTCAAGAATGAACGTTCGTTTTACGGTGGACCCCATGGCCCGCGTATCCCAGGCACACCTCGACGCCCGCCGCCGGCAGATCCTCGACGGCGCCGCCCGCTGCTTCGCCCGCAACGGCTTCCACGCCACCTCCATGCAGGACGTGCTGCGCGAGTCCGAGCTGTCCGCCGGGGCCGTCTACCGCTACTTCGCGGGCAAGGAGGAGATCGTCGCCGCCATCGCGACGGAGGCCTTCGGCGTGATCCGGGCCGCGTTCGCCGAGGCCGCCGCGACCGTGCCGCCACCTACCCCGGACGTGCTGCTCGGCCGCGTCCTGCGGGCCGTCTTCGACCAGGCCCCGCCCGAGGGCGACCGCCAGGCCTTCGCCCGCCTGATCGTCCAGGTCTGGACGGAGACCCTGCGCAACCCCGCCCTCGCCGCGGCCCTCGACGAGGGCTACACCGCGATGCGGGCCGCCTGGGCCGACCTGGTCGGCAGCTACCGTGCGTCCGGCCTGATGCCGCCCGGCCCCGAGGCCGACCACGTCGCCCGCACCCTCATCGCCACCGCCCAGGGCTTCATCGCCCAGCAGGCGCTGTTCGGCGACGCCGACCCGGCGGTCGTCGAGGACGGCCTGCGCGCCCTCGCCTCCATGCGCACCGCCCCCGCCCCGGAGACCCCGTGACCGCCGCACCCGGCCCCGCCGAGCGGCTCGACCTCCAGGAGCGGGCCCTGGACGCGCTCCTCGCCGAACTCGGCCTGCCCTTCGAGGAGCCCGACGACCCCCGGATCGCCCGCCTCGCCGAGTACCACCCGCACTACCCGCAGTACCACCGCATCGGCCACAAGCGGCAGACCGCCCACCGCGCCCTCACCGCCGACCGGGGCCTCGCCCGCGCCCACGCCGACGCCGTCTACGAGGCCCTCGTCCACGACGACGACCCGAGCTCCCCGCGCTGGTTCGCCGCCGTCCTCGTCACCGCGATCGGCGCCCGCGCCCTCCAGGAGCGCCTGCTCGCCACCCTCGCCACCGGCACCCCCCACCGGCGCACCTGCGCCGCCCACGCCTGGCGCTGGTCCGACGCCGACCCCGCCGACCCCCGCTACCTGGCCCTCCTCCCACGATCGGGTGAGTGATCGTCCGAACCCGCTGGGTACGCTGGACGCGAAGGCGAGAATCCGGCCCATGGGAGCAGTGGTGACCGTCGAAGTGCAGCCGACCTGGCCCGTCCCGCCCGAGGGCGGGTGGACGGCCGACGACCTCGACCGGCTTCCGAATCTTCCTCCGCACACGGAGCTGATCGACGGGAGCCTCGTCTTCGTGAGTCCGCAGGCCCTTTTCCGCCTGTACGCCATCAATCTCCTGCAGTTCGGCCTGCTCCAGGCCCGGCCGGACCATCTGGCCGTGCTCCGGGAGATGACGGTCACTCTCGGCCGCCGCGACAGACCGGAGCCTGACCTGATGGTCGTGGCGCGCGAATCGGCCCAGAAGCCGCAGCAGACCACCCAGCTCCCCGAGGACGTCCTGCTCGCCGTGGAGGTCGTCTCGCCCGACTCCGAGGCGCGGGACCGCGAGGTCAAGCCGCGCAAGTACGCCGCCGCCGGCTTCCGGCACTTCTGGCGGGTCGAGAACGAGGAGGGCGAACTCGCCGTCCACGTGTACGAGCTGGACGGCGCGACCGGTGTCTACGCGCCCATGGGCATCCACCGCAAGCGGCTCGCCCTCGACCTGCCGTTCCCGATCGACATCGACCTGACGGACCCGAAGCGCTGGCTCTGAGATTCCCTGCGTGTCCGTGTCGGCGGATGGGTAGTGTGCCCGGCATGCGATGCGGGATGTGCGGGTCTCAGCGGCTGAGTCCGGTGGGGGAACTGACGACGGATTCGATGGCGACGGAGCGGATGCGGCTCCGCTTCCCCCGGCCGGGGAGATTCAAGTCGCGGCCCACGTTCACGATCACCTTCGCCCGCGCGTGCCGGGACTGCGGCACCCTCTACCCCTGCCTCGGCGAGTACGAGCGGATGCAGTTGGACGCCACGGCCGACGGCCTCGCCGAGTGAGCCGGGGCGCGGCTCAGGCCGACAGGGCCGCGGGCGCGGCGGCGGCGAGCCGGGCGTCGTCGTAGCGCCGCAGCAGGAGTTCGGCGACCTCGGGGGCGGCGCCCAGGACCCCGGCCAGCAGGTCGGCGCCGTCCGCGGCGGCGGCGATCCGGTCGGGCAGCAGCCCGGGGGCGAGCAGGTAGGGGGCGACGGCCACGGTGCCGGCACCGGCCTCCCGCAGGGCGGCGACGGCCCCCGGCACCCGCGGGCCGGCCGCGGAGGCGTACGCGACCTCGACGCCGGCCCAGCCGCGGCTGCGCCGCCAGGTCTCGGCGACCGCCCGGGTGGCGGCGTCGGCGGCCGGGTCGGAGGAGCCGGCGGCGGCGAGCACCACGCCGGTGCGGGCACGGACGGCCGCGGAGGCGGTGTCGAGGCCGGTCTCCGCGAGGCGGCGGTCGAGCGCGTCGAGCAGCAGCGGGGAGGGGCCGAGCACGTCGGCGAGCGGCAGGTCGGCGCCGGCGGAGCGCAGCGCGGCGGGGATGTCGCTCTTGGCGTGGAAGGCCCGGTTGAGCAGCAGCGGGACGGCGACGGCGGCGCCGAACCGGCCGGCGACCTGGGGGATGCGCGGTGCGCAGTGGTCCAGGTAGGCGGTGGCGACGGTGAGGCCGGGCCGCAGGGCACGGACGCGGTGGACGAGGGCGTCCACGGTGGCGGCGTGCCGCGGGTCGCGGCTGCCGTGGGCGATCAGCAGCAGGGCGGGGCCGCCCGCCCCGCCGTGGCGGGCGGGGGCGGGGACGGGCAGGGTACCGGTGCGCACGGTCGGCGTCCTCAGCGGCTGGTGACCAGCAGGCCGCGGTTGCGCAGCACGCGGCGCTCCAGCGGGGAGAAGACCAGCAGGTCGATCGCCACGCCGACGACGAGGATCAGGACGATGCCGAGCAGCACGCCCGACATGTCGTTGAACTCGCGCTGGTTCTCCAGGTAGCGGCCGAGGCCGAGGCCCAGGTCGGGGGAGGAGGCGATGAGTTCGGCGGCCATCAGCGAGCGCCAGGAGAACGCCCAGCCCTGCTTGAGGCCGGCCAGGTAGCCGGGCAGGGCGGCGGGCAGCAGCACGTGGCGGGCGCCGGCGAGGCCGGTGGCGCCGAGGGTGCGGCCGGCCCGCAGGTAGATCGGCGGCACCTGGTCGACGCCGGAGACCAGGCCGTTGGCGATCGACGGGACGGCGCCGAGCAGGATGACCGCGTACATCGCCGAGTTGTTGATGCCGAGCCAGATGACGGCGGCGGGCACCCAGGCGACCGAGGGCAGCGACTGCAGGCCGGAGAGCACCGGGCCGAGCGCGGCGCGGACGGGCTTGACCCGGGCGACCAGCAGGCCGATCGGGGTGCCGATGACGACGGCGGCGACGAAGCCGGAGATACCGCGCCACACGCTGGTCCAGATGATCGAGAACAGCGTGCCCTCGTACCAGAGGTCGGTGAGCGAGGACCAGACGTCGGCCGGGCTGGGCAGCTTGTCCGGGGTGGTCAGCTCCAGGCTGAAGGCGAGCTGCCAGACGCCGATGACGAGCAGCACGCCGAGCACGGGCGGCAGGACCTTCTGGCGGAGCACCTCGCCGAGCGGGGTGCGCTGGACCTGGACGGAGTCCAGGGCGTCCAGGCCGGCCTCGACGCTGGCGGTGTCGGTGCCCGGGTCCTTGACCAGGGTCGTGGTGTCAGTGCTGGACATGGCGGCGGATCTCCCCACGCAGCTCTTCGGTGATCTCGACGGACAGGTCCGCGACGCCGGAGTCCTCGATGCGGCGCGGCTGGGGCAGGTCGATCCGCCACTCCTTGGCGACCCGGCCGGGCCGGGAGGAGAGCAGGACGACGCGCTGTGCGAGCCGGACGGCCTCGCGCACGTTGTGCGTGACGAACAGGACGGACAGCTTGCGCTCCGCCCAGATGCGGGTGATCTCGTCGTGCAGGACGTCGCGGGTGATGGCGTCGAGCGCGGCGAACGGCTCGTCCATCAGCAGCACGTTGGCGCCCTGGGCGAGCGAGCGGGCCATCGCCACGCGCTGGCGCATGCCGCCGGACAGCTCGTGGACGCGCTTCTTGCACGCGCCGCCGAGCCGGACCAGCTCCAGCAGCCGTTCGGCCTCGGCCCGGCGCTCGGCCTTGGGCACGCCGGCGAGGCGCAGCGCCAGCTCGATGTTCTTACCGGCGGTCAGCCACGGGAAGAGCGCGTGGTCCTGGAACATCAGGGCCGGACGGCCGCCGGGCACCTCGATGTCGCCGGCGGTCGGCTTGTCGAGGCCGGCCACCAGGTTGAGCAGGGTGGACTTGCCGCAGCCGGAGGCGCCGAGCAGGGTGACGAACTCGCCGGGGGCGACGTCCAGGCTGATGTCGTCCAGGACGGGGGTGGCGGCACCGGGCCGGCCGAAGGACTTGTGCACGTGCGAGAGGCGGACGGCGGGCCGGTCGGGCGTGGCCGCGGCAGCGCTGGTGGTGGCGGGCTCCGTGGTGGTCAGTGCCGGGGTCATCCGGGGACCTCCTCCGTGAGTGGACGGGCAGCTGGCTGGTGGCTCTCGGGGCCGGGGTCCGGCCCCGCCCCGCCCGGTGACTGGGCATCGACTGGGCGGGGGCGGGGCGGACCGCGGGGTTAGCGGGTGCGGATCACTTGGCGCCGAGTCCGGCGTCCGCCACGGCGGTCCCGCCCTGGGCCTGGAGCACCTTGTTGAGCGGGGCCAGGTCGTAGATCCCGGCCAGGTTCGGCTTCTTCAGCAGGCCGGCGGTGACCGCGTGGTCGGCCTCGGCCTGCAGGGTGTTCGCCAGCGGGTCGTCGAGGAACTCGATGTCCTTCCACGCGGGGTCGAGGATCGCGGCGTCCAGCGCGTTGCCGGCCGCGTCCTTGATCGCGGCGTTGGCGGCCGCCTTGGCCTGGTCCGGGTTGGCCTTGATCCAGGCGTTGGTCTTCACCGAGCCGCGCAGCACGGCCTCCACCACGTCCGGGTGCTCCTTGAGGAACTTCTGCGAGACGATGATGTTGGTGATGACGAACTTGCCGTCCGGCCAGACCTGCTTCTCGTTGAGCAGCTCCTTGGCGCCGAGGCTGATCAGCTTGGAGGCGGTCGGCTCGGGCACCCAGGCGCCGTCGATCGAGCCGGACTTGTAGGCGTCCGGGGTGACCTTGTTGTCGGTGCGCACCACGCTGACGTCGCCGGCGCCGGAGGCGGCGTCGACCTTGTAGCCCTTGGTGGCCAGGTAGTTGAGGAGTGCCACGTCCTGGGTGTTGCCGAGCTGCGGGGTGGCGATCTTCTTGCCCTTGAGCTCGTCCAGGCTCTTGATCTTGTCCGGGTTGACCACCAGGCGGACGCCGCCGGAGGCCGAACCGCCGATGATCCGCAGCGACTTGCCGTCGGACTTGGTGTAGCCGTTGATCGCGGGGGAGGGGCCGATCCAGCCGATGTCGATCGAGCCGGCGTTGAGCGCCTCGATCTCGGTCGGGCCGGCGTTGAAGATCTGGGTCTTGATCTTCGTGCCACCCAGCTCCTTCTGGAACAGGCCCTCCTTGAGGCCGACCAGTGCGGTGCCGTGGGTCAGGTTGGCGAAGTAGCCGATCTTCACGGTGTCCGCGGAGAGCTTGGCGCCGGAGGCGGCCGCGGCCGGGGCCGCCGAGCTCTTGTCCTCGCTCTTGGAGCCGTAGCTGCAGGCGGACAGCAGGCCCGCGGCGGTGAGCGCGGCGACGGCGACCGCGGCCGGCCGTCTGAAGCGGCCGCTGCCGAACCGGGTGGAGGTATGCGCGGTGGCGGAGTCGTGTGCCATGGGAGTCGTCCCGTTCACGGTGGGCGCCGTGGGAAGCGCCGGTGGAAGTCGGTCGGTGTGGTGCTGACGGCATGTCGACATGCCGGGCAAGCCGGGCCGGTGCCCGCTGTGGGAAGGAACCGGCCCGGTGACAGGGGCTCAGCGCCCCTGTCCGCCCCCACATCGCGTCAGGCCGCCCTGGCCGCTGCCGAGGACGCCGCTGCCGATGCGGCCGCCTTCCTTGTCCATGCCCGAGAACGCCTCGCTGGGCATCAGACCCAGTCCTCCTCGATCGGTTCGGTGGTGGCGCGTACGGTGTCGAAGGCCTCGCCCGCCATGCCGGCGGTGAGGGTGGTGCCGTCGGCCGGGTCGATCAGCAGGAACGAGCCCGTCCGGCGGTTGTCGGTGTAGCTGTCGAGCGCCAGCGGCTCGGCGGTGCGCAGCACCACGTGGCCGATGTCGTTGACCTCCAGGCCGTCGGCACCGGAACGCTGCTCCAGCGTGTCGATGTCGATCCGGTAGGAGATCTCCTTGACCAGCGCGCGCACGGTGCGGGTGGTGTGCTTGAGCAGCACCTTCGCGCCGGGGCGCAGGGCCCGCTCGTTGAGGTGGCAGACGGTCGCCTCGATGTCCTTGGTGGGCACCGGGGCGGGGCCGGCCGCGATCAGGTCGCCGCGGGAGACGTCGATGTCCTCGGCGAGGCGGACGGTGACCGACTGGGGGGCCCAGGCGATGTCCGTCTCCCGGCCGAGCACGTCGATGCCCGCGACGGTGGTGGTGTGCCCGGACGGCAGGACGGTGACCGGGTCGCCGACCCGCAGCACGCCGGAGGCGAGCTGGCCGGCGTAGCCGCGGTAGTCCGGGTGGGCCTCGGTCTGCGGCCGGATCACGTACTGGACGGGGAACCGGGCCGGCTCGTTGCCGGGGTCGCTGCCGACCGGGACGGTCTCCAGGTGCTCCAGCAGGGTCGGGCCGCCGTACCAGTCCATGTGCGCCGAGGGTTCGACGACGTTGTCGCCGGCCAGCGCGGAGATCGGCACCGCGACGACGTCCTTGACGCCCAGCGAGGCCGCGTAGGCGGTGAACTCCGCGGCGATCGCGGCGAAGACGGGCTCCGCGTACTCGACCAGGTCCATCTTGTTGACCGCGAGGACGACGTGCGGCACCCGCAGCAGCGCGGCGACGGCGGCGTGCCGGCGGGTCTGCTCGACGACGCCGTTGCGGGCGTCGACCAGGACGACGGCGAGCTCGGCGGTGGACGCGCCGGTCACCATGTTCCGGGTGTACTGCACGTGCCCCGGGGTGTCGGCGAGGATGAACCGGCGCCGGGCGGTGGCGAAGTAGCGGTACGCGACGTCGATGGTGATGCCCTGCTCGCGCTCGGCGCGCAGACCGTCGGTCAGCAGCGCCAGGTCGGGCGCCTCCTGGCCGCGGCCCAGGGAGACGCGCTCGACGGCCTCCAGCTGGTCGGCGAGGACCGACTTCGAGTCGTGCAGCAGACGGCCGACCAGGGTCGACTTGCCGTCGTCCACGGAGCCGGCGGTGGCGAACCGCAGCAGCGAGGTGGCGGTGGTCTCCGGAGTGGTGGTCATCTTAGAAGTACCCCTCGCGCTTGCGGTCTTCCATCGCGGCCTCGGACAGCTTGTCGTCGGCACGCGTGGCGCCGCGCTCGGTGAGGCGGCTGGCGGCGATCTCGGCGATCACGTCGGCGATCGTGGCGGCGTCGGAGTCGACGGCGCCGGTGCAGGACATGTCCCCGACGGTGCGGTAGCGGATGAGCCGGGACTCGACCGGCTCGCTCTCCTTCGGGCCGCCCCACTCGCCGGCGGTCAGCCACATGCCGTCGCGCTTGAACACGTCGCGGTGGTGGGCGTAGTAGATCTCGGGGAGCTCGATGCCCTCGCGCTCGATGTACTGCCAGACGTCCAGCTCGGTCCAGTTGGAGAGAGGGAAGACCCGGACGTGCTCGCCGACGGCGTGCCGGCCGTTGTACAGCGACCACAGCTCGGGGCGCTGGCGGCGCGGGTCCCAGGCGCCGAACTCGTCGCGGAGCGAGAAGACGCGCTCCTTGGCGCGGGCCTTCTCCTCGTCGCGGCGGCCGCCGCCGAAGACGGCGTCGAACTTGTTGCGCTCGATGGCGTCCAGCAGCGGCACGGTCTGCAGCGGGTTGCGGGTGCCGTCGGGGCGCTCGCGCAGCCGGCCGTCGTCGATGAAGTCCTGCACGCTGGCGACGTGCAGCCGCAGGTTGTGCTGCGCCACGGTGCGGTCGCGGTACTCGATGACCTCGGGGAAGTTGTGCCCGGTGTCGACGTGCAGCAGCGAGAAGGGGACGGCCGCCGGCCAGAACGCCTTCAGCGCCAGGTGCAGCATGACGATGGAGTCCTTGCCGCCGGAGAACAGGATCACCGGCCGCTCGAACTCGCCCGCCACCTCGCGGAAGATGTGCACCGACTCCGCCTCCAGGGCGTCGAGGTGCGACAGCGCGTACGGGTTCTCCTGGGTGTCCAGGATGCTGTGCGTGGCGGTCGTCATGCGAGGCCCCTCGTCGTCAGGAAGGCGTGCAGCTCGGCGGCGGATTCGGCGACCTCGCGGCCCCGGGTCTGCAGGCGCAGCTCCGGGTCCTGCGGTGCCTCGTACGGGTCGTCGACGCCGGTGAGACCGGAGATCTCGCCGGCGGCCTGCTTGGCGTACAGGCCCTTGACGTCGCGCTCGGCGCAGAGCTCCACCGGGGTGGCGACGTGGATCTCCAGGAAGTCGGTGCCGTTGGCGGCGTGCCGCTCGCGGACGGCGGTGCGGGAGTCCGCGTACGGGGCGATCACCGGGGCGAGCACCTTGACCCCGTTGGAGGCCAGCTTCTCGGCGACGAAGCCGATCCGCGTCACGTTGGTGTGCCGGTCCTCCTTGGTGAAGCCGAGGCCCTTGGAGAGGAACTCGCGGATCTCGTCACCGTCCAGGACCTCCACCTTGTGGCCCTCGGCGCGCAGGCGCTCGGCGAGGGCGAAGGCGAGGGTGGTCTTGCCCGCGCTGGGCAGCCCGGTCAGCCACACGGTGGCGCCGCGCTCGCAGGGGGCGGCCGCGCGGGCCGCCTCTGCGGCTTCCCCGGCGTCCAGTGTGTCGGCTGTGGTCACGGTGGTCTCTCCTGAGGTCTCGTCGGTCTGGTGGCCGGTCAGAGGTGGATGCCGCACTCGGTCTTGCCCGAGCCCGCCCAGCGGCCGGCCCGGCCCTCCTCGCCCTCGCCGGGCTTGGCGGTGCAGGACAGCGGCGAGCAGCCGATGGAGGTGTAGCCCTCCCACAGCAGCGGATTGAGCAGCACCCCGTTGGCCTGGACGTACGCGTCGACGTCGTCCTGCGTCCAGCGGGCGATCGGGGCGAGCTTGACCTTGCGGCGCTTGGCGTCCCAGGCCACCACCGGGGTGTTGGCGCGGGTCGGCGACTCGTCGCGGCGCAGCCCGGTCGCCCAGGCGTCGTACGCGCCGAGGCCGCGGTTGAGCGGCTCGACCTTGCGCAGCGAGCAGCACAGGTCCGGGTCGCGGTCGTGCAGGTTCGGCCCGTACCGGGCGTCCTGCTCGGCGACGGTCAGCTTCGGGGTGAGCGTGATGACGTTGACCGGCATGGTCGCCGCCACCGCGTCCCGGGTGCCGATGGTCTCGGCGAAGTGGTAGCCGGTGTCCAGGAAGACCACGTCGACGCCGGGCAGCACGGTGGAGGCGAGGTGCGCGACGACCGCGTCCTCCATCGAGGAGGTGACGCAGAACCGCTTGCCGAAGGTGTCGGCGGCCCACTGCAGGATCTCCTGCGCGGTCGCCTCCTCCAGGTCGCGGGCGGCCGCGGTGGCCAGCGTCTCGTAGTCGGTCGTGGTGCTCATTCGCCACCTCCTTCGGTGTGCTCGGTGCCGGTCGTGGTGCCGGTGGTGCCGGTCGTGGTGCCGTCGGGCCGGAGCAGGCCCAGGAACTTCAGCTGGAAGGCCCTCCGGCAGGAGGCGCACTCCCAGCAGCCGTGCCCGGCCTCCGAGGGCCGCAGGTCCTCGTCGCCGCAGTACGGGCAGTGGAACGGTGCCGCACGCTCACTCACGACAGCTGGTCCTCGGTGGCCCGGGCCGTCCACTGGGCGAAGCGCTCGCCCTCGTGCCGCTCGGCCTGGTAGCGGGTCAGCACGCGCTCGACGTAGTCGGCCAGGCCGTCCTTGGTGACCTTCAGGCCGCGGACCTTGCGGCCGAAGCCGGCCTCCAGGCCGAGCGCGCCGCCGAGGTGCACCTGGTAGCCCTCGACCTGCTCGCCGTTGTCGTCGGTGACCAGCTGGCCCTTGAGACCGATGTCCGCCACCTGGATGCGGGCGCAGGCGTTGGGGCAGCCGTTGATGTTGATGGTGAGCGGCTCGTCGAACTCGGGCAGCCGCTGCTCCAGCTCGTCGATCAGACGGCGGCCGCGCTCCTTGGTCTCGACGATGGCGAGCTTGCAGTACTCGATGCCGGTGCAGGCCATCGTGCCGCGGCGGAAGGTGGACGGCTTGACCTGCAGGTCGAGCGCCTCCAGGCCGGCCACCAGCGACTCGACCCTGTCCTCGGCGACATCGAGGACGATCATCTTCTGCTCGGCGGTGGTGCGCAGACGGTCGGAGCCGTGCTGCTCGGCGAGGTCGGCGATCTGGCCGAGGATCTTGCCGTTGACCCGGCCGACGCGCGGCGCGAAGCCGACGTAGTAGCGGCCGTCCTTCTGCCGGTGCACGCCGACGTGGTCGCGCCAGCGGGCGACCGGCTCGGCCGGCGCGGGGCCGTCGATCAGCTTGGTCCCCAGGTACTCGTCCTCCAGCACCTGGCGGAACTTCTCCGTGCCCCAGTCGGCGACCAGGAACTTCAACCGGGCGCGGTTGCGCAGCCGGCGGTAGCCGTAGTCGCGGAAGATGCCGATCACACCGCCGTAGACGTCCGGGACCTGCTCCAGCGGCACCCAGGCGCCGAGGCGGACGCCCAGCTTGGGGTTGGTGGACAGGCCGCCGCCGACCCAGAGGTCGAAGCCGGGGCCGTGCTCGGGGTGGACGACGCCGACGAAGGCGACGTCGTTGATCTCGTGCGCCACGTCCAGCAGCGGCGAGCCGGAGATCGCCGACTTGAACTTGCGCGGCAGGTTGGAGAAGTCCTTGTTGCCGATGAAGCGGCGCTGGATCTCGGCGATGGCGGGGGAGCCGTCGATGATCTCGTCCTCGGCGATGCCGGCCACCGGCGAACCGAGGATGACGCGCGGGGTGTCGCCGCAGGCCTCGGTGGTGGACAGGCCGACGGCCTCCAGCTTCTGCCAGATCGACGGGACGTCCTCGATCCGGATCCAGTGGTACTGGACGTTCTGCCGGTCGGTCAGGTCGGCGGTGCCGCGGCCGTACAGCTCGGAGACCTCGGCGACGGCCCGCAGCTGGGCGACCGTCAGCTGGCCTCCGTCGATGCGCACCCGGAGCATGAAGTACTCGGCGTCCAGCTCGTGGGGGTCGAGGACGGCCGTCTTGCCGCCGTCGATGCCCTCCTTGCGCTGGGTGTAGAGGCCCCACCAGCGCATCCGGCCGCGCAGGTCGGCGGGGTCGATCGAGTCGAAGCCGCGCTGGGAGTAGATCGTCTCAATGCGTGTCCGCACGTTGAGACCGTCGTCGTCCTTCTTGAACTGCTCGTTGGCGTTCAGCGGCGTGAAGTGGCCCATGCCCCACTGACCCTCACCGCGGTGGCGGGTCACCTTGCGGGCGGCGGCGGGACGGCGCACGGGGGCGCCGGCGACCGTGGGCTCGACCGGTTCGGGGGTAGGGGCCATGGTGTCTCGTCCTTTGGCAGCTGGCTCTGATGGGGGTTCGGCATCCCCGGGCACGCAACTGCTCTGACCTGCGCTGTTGCTGCAGGCGTCAGGGTGCAGTGACGCTGGCCGGGGGGCGCCCGCGCATCCGCGTCGGCGGGGATTCGCGAGGTGCCGGCGCCGGTGCCGTGGTGGCGGCGGGGGTAGGGCTCAGGTC
Source organism: Kitasatospora sp. NPDC085895 (assembly GCF_040702125.1). Lineage (NCBI taxonomy): Bacteria > Bacillati > Actinomycetota > Actinomycetes > Kitasatosporales > Streptomycetaceae > Kitasatospora > Kitasatospora sp. NPDC085895. Next base: position 67,328 of record NZ_JBFBJY010000031.1, read on the forward strand.
ACCGGACAGATGGCGCTGGACACGCGGAGGAGATCGACGTGCAGTCGACCTACTAGGGTGGCTCCGGCGCTTGGCATGGCAAGAGATTCGCACGGCGAACGACCCTCGGTCCACTAACGTCCGCATTTTGGACGCGGTTGTTTCGCATCGTGGGACTGTGTGGGAATACCTCGTCGTCACAGCCGTGCGGATCGTACCGGAGTGCCGCTTCCCGGGCCCCTGACGGGCCGTCCGCAGCCCTCCCTGACCCCCTACGCGCGCGTGCGCGGAGGAGTGGACACCGCCCAGTACGGTAGGGGCGTGCAAGCAGCAGGCAGTAACCCGCGGGAGACCCCCGGCCAGGCCCCCGACCGGCCCTCGCGCCGCCGGGGCGGCCGTCGCCGCGCCCGCCGCAACGGCTGGCGCCAGACCCTGTGGGCCCTGCTCAAGGACACCACCGACACCTGCGTCGAGTACCGCGTCACCGGCCTCGCCGCCGAGGCCGCCTTCTTCACCCTGCTGTCGATCCCTCCGCTGCTGCTCTGCCTCGCCGGAACGCTCGGCTACCTCGACGACATCCTCGGCGCCGGCACCATCGACAAGCTGAAGAACGACGTCGTCTCGGCATCCGAAACGGTGCTCTCACCGGATTCGGTCGACCAGATCGTCCAACCCCTGCTGACCAGCGTCTTCGACAACGGCCGACCGGACCTCATCTCCATCGGCTTCCTGCTCTCGCTCTGGTCCGGCTCGCGGGCGCTCTACATCTTCATCGACACCATCACCGTGATGTACGGCCTCGACGGCAAGCGCGGCATCGTCAAGACCCGTCTGATGTCGCTCGGCCTCTACCTCGGCGCCCTGGTCATCGGCTCGCTCGTCCTGCCGCTGCTCGTCGCCGGCCCCGGCCTGGTGATCGGCGCCCTGCCCAACTCCGCCGGACTGGTCAACGCGCTCTACTGGCCCGCCGCGATCCTGCTCCTGGTGATCTTCCTCACCACGCTCTACCACGTCGCCGTGCCCGCCAACACGCCCTGGCGCGAGGACATCCCCGGCGCCCTGGTCGCCCTGGTCGTCCTCGTGGTGTGCAGCGTGCTGCTCCGCGTCTACCTCGTCAGCTCGGTCGAGGGCCCCTCGGTGTACGGCTCGCTCGCCGCGCCCGTCGCCGTGCTGCTGTGGATCTTCGTGGTGGCGCTCGCCGTCCTCATCGGCGCCGCCATGAACGCCGCGATCGACCGCCGCTGGCCGAGTGTCGAGACCGCCGACGCCCGCGCCGAGAACGAGCGCGTCAGCGAGGCCGCGGCCGCCACCGTCGTCCGCGAGGCCGCCGCCCGCCGCGCCCTCCAGCGCGCCCAGCTCGTCCGCGAACTCGGACTCGCCGACGGCGGCGAGGAGGACGACGAGGAGGACGACGACGACGGCGTCCCCGCCGAGTACCCGGAGCGCTGGGCCGAGGTCCTCCCGCCGAACAGCCTGCTGCGCCGCATCCTCGGCGGCGGTGCCCGCCGCAGGCAGGCCCCGCCCCCGCCGGACACCGACCGCCCCGCCGTTCCGCCGCGGTCCTCCCCGCACCACCACCCGCACCCGGCGCAGCCCGTGCAGCAGCCCGAGCCGCTGTACCCCCCGCCTCCGCCGCCGATGCCGCCCGTCCCGCCGCTGCAGTCCCCCCGCACGCCCTGGGACGGCCGGTAGGGCGCCGGGCCCGCCTGCGCGTGTCGCGCCGGCCGACCCGTGCCGGACCGACCCGTGCCGGACCGACCCGTGTCGGACCGACCCGTGCCGGGCCGCCCCGTGTGGGGCCGACCCGGCGGGGAAGGCGCGCTGGTGGTTCGGGTGAGCCCCCGCGTCCGATCGGCCGCACATTGGTCGAGGACATGTCGACAAAGCGGGGGAAATGTGAAGACCGTGCGTCCGTTCGAAGGAGCCTGGCTTGGCGTGCGAACGGGCGGGTAGCCGCGCGAGCAGGATGCGGAACCGGTCCGTCCGTCCTTGAACCGAGGGAGTTGACCCATGCCGCTGATCAACTACGTCGTGCTGAGTGCGCTGGTCGCGGAGCTGGACGCGCTCGCCGATGTGGGCGCGCCGGACGCGGCAGTCCGGCGCCGCCGGGAGGACGCCCTCTACACCGTCTGCGTGTACACCGGCGTCCGCGACCCCCTGCAGGCCCTCGCCCGGGCCCGCCGGCTGCTCGCCCGGCACAGCGCGTCGCACACCGCCGCAGCGCCGGCGGTACGGGTCGAGCCCGCCGTGGTGACGCCCGAGCCCGTGGTCGCCGCATAGCGGCGCAGGGCCGGCAGCGAGACCCGGCCCCCGTCCAGGAGCCCCGCGCCGGAGGGAGCCCTGGACGGGGGCCGACCAGTTCCCCGGCGATCCTCCGGGCCGTCCCGGCCACACGGCCCTCCGCTTCCTGGCCGCACCGTCCCGGCCCCGCGGTTCCGCCGCGCCGGACGGACCGGCCGTGTCGGCCGTGCGGCCGCCGATTCCCGGCCGCGCCGTCCTGATCCTCGGACCGCATCGCGTCGGCCGTCCTGGCCGTGCGGGCCATGCCGCTTACGTGTTCCGGCCGCGGTGTCCCGTTCTGCGGGGCGCGGTACCCGGCCGTTCAAGCCGTGGCGCCCCGGTCTCCTGGCCGCGGTGTCCCGTTCTGCCGGGTCCCGTGTGGGCAGTGCGGGCCGTGTCGTTCCCCGTGTGCCGGGCCGGGCCGTCCCCTTTCGCCGCGGTCGTGGTGCCGGCCGTACCGGCCATGTCGGCTCCGGCCTCCAGCCGGGTTGTCCGCACCCTCGACCGGAGTGTCCCCCGCTTGCTATGTGAACGCAAACAATTACACTCCCTTCCGCACTCGTGAGACAGTTGCAGCCGCATCTGGCTCTGCACCGACAAGGGGGCTGTGAGTGGGAAGTGAGACTGCCGGGACGGATCCCCGACAGCCGGTGATGGCCGACGTCGCCAAGCTCGCCGGCGTGTCGCACCAGACCGTCTCCCGCGTCCTGAACGGAGCCCCGCACGTTCGGCCCGGGACCCGGGACAAGGTGCTCGCCGCCATCCGGGAGCTGGACTACCGACCCAACTCGGCCGCGCGGGCGCTGGTCACCCGCCGCTCCCAGACGCTCGGCGTGGTGAGCTTCGCCAGCACCCTCTACGGCCCGGCCTCCATGCTCGACGGCATCGAGCAGGCCGCCCGCAGCGCCGGCTACTTCGTCAGCGTCGCCAGCCTCCGCTCACTGGACGCCCGTTCCGTCCAGGAGGCGGTGGACCGCCTCCGCGACCAGGGCGTCGAGGGGGTCGCGGTCATCGCCCCGCAGATCTCCGCGGTCGGCGCGGTGGCCCGGCTGTCCAGTTCCGTCCCGGTCGTCGCGGTGGGCTCCGGCAGCCGCTCGCGCGTCCCGATGGTCGCGGTCGACAACCTCACCGGCGCGGCCGCGGCCACCCGCCACCTGCTCGACCTCGGCCACGGCACGGTGCACCACGTCGCCGGTCCGGCCGGCTGGCTGGAGACCCAGGACCGCCTGGACGGTTGGCGCCGCACCCTGGAGGAGTCGGGCGCCCCGGTGCCGCAGGTCTACAGCGGCGACTGGAGCGCCCGGTCCGGGTACGAGGCGGGCCGGCAGATCGCGGCGGACCCGGAGGTGACCGCGGTCTTCTGCGCCAACGACCACATGGCCCTGGGCCTGCTGCGGGCGCTGCACGAGGCCGGCCGCCCGGTGCCCGGCGAGATCAGCGTCATCGGCTTCGACGACATCCCGGAGTCCGCCTACTTCACCCCGCCGCTCACCACCGTCCGCCAGGACTTCGGCGAACTGGGCCGCCGCGCCCTCGAGTTGCTCGTCGAGGAGCTCGCCGGGGTGGCGCACGCCCGCAGCCACGTCCTGGTCGCCCCGGAGATGGTCCTGCGCCGCTCCACCGGCCCGGCCCGCCGCCCTGCCTGACCGACCGGCCTGGTCGGTCGCAGCCTGCCGCTCCACCTGCCGCGAGGCCGGGTACCCCTCAGGGGCGCGTGGGGGCACTTCCCGGTCGAAGGCCGGGGGAGAACCGCGCAGTCCGGGGGCGGGCGGCTGAACAGCAGGGGGCAGCCCTTGCCCGGTACGACAGCCGCATCCCACTCGCGCGGTTCTCCGCGTCCCTGACCGGCCCGGCCGCCCCGAGGGTGCGGGCCGGGGGAGCCGCGGTTGTCGGGATGGCCGCGGCCGGGGGTGAGTTTCGGGTCCGTGGCCGACTCCCCGCTGCGGGCGTGCAGTTCCTGGTGTGATCGGCGGCGGTCCGTCCTGCTGCCCGAGGTCCGGGTGGCCGGGAGGCGGTGGTCCTGCTGCCGGTCGACGGTGCCCGGGGCGGTGCGGAGCCCGTCGGCGGGCGCCTGAGCGCCCCGCGGCCGTCCGGCCGTGTGCGGGTGTGCGCCCCGCGGCCGTCCTCGTGCATGCCCGGCGTGCGAACCGGTTCCGGGCCCGTCCGGTGCTTCGGGCGCGACCGGCTCGACCTGCGTGATCGGTCCGCCGGGTGCCGTGCGCCGCCCCGGGATCGGGGGTCCGGGCCGGGCCGTGCGTTCGACCTGCGCCGGAGGTGCCGCGGCCGCACGGTGGGGGAGGGGGCGTGCGGGCGGGTGGGCGTCCGGCCGGTACGTTCCCGCACCCTTGACAGTCAAAATGTGAACGTTAACAATCACAGCATCCGGAGTCGCCCGGCCTCGCCGGCCGACTCGGCCACCCGCTCCGCCGGCCGGCGGTCTCCCCGCTTCGACCTCCCGGCCCGGCGGCCGCCGTTCCGCTCCTTATGAGGGTGAGGCAGCGGAACACCGGCCGGCCGCCGGCCCGCGACGGTGCGGACCAGCCGGCGGCCGGCCCGAACTCCCCACCCCCTTACGAAGGATGAGACAGTGACCGAGACGCCCCCCACCCGGGCCGAGCAGACCGGCACCGAGCAGGCCGGCAGCGCGCCCGGCACCGGGCCGACCGGTGCGGCCGGGCCCGCCGGCGGCGACCGCTACGTCGTCGGCGTCGACTTCGGCACGCTCTCCGGCCGCGCCGTCGTCGTCCGCGTCCGGGACGGCGAGGAGATCGCCACCGCCGTCCACGGCTACCCGCACGCCGTCATCGAGGAGCGCCTGCCCGGCACCGGCCGCCCGCTGCCCCCCGACTGGGCCCTGCAGCACCCCGAGGACTGGCGCGAGGTGCTGCGCACCGCCGTCCCCGAGGCGCTCGCCGCCTCCGGCGTGGACGCGGCCGACGTCATCGGCATCGCCACCGACTTCACCGCCTGCACCGTGCTGCCCGTCCGCACCGACGGCACCCCGCTCGCCGAGCTGCCCGAGTGGGCCGCCCGCCCGCACGCCTGGCCCAAGCTGTGGAAGCACCACGCCGCCCAGCCGCAGGCCGACCGGATCAACGCCCTCGCCCACGCCCGCGGCGAGAAGTGGATCCACCGCTACGGCGGGCGGATCTCCGCCGAGTGGCAGTACGCCAAGGCCTTGCAGGTGCTGGAGGAGGACCCGCAGGTCTACGCCGCCTGCGAGCGCTGGATCGAGGCCGCCGACTGGATCGTCTGGCAGCTCACCGGCACCGAGACCCGCAACACCTGCACCGCCGGCTACAAGGGCATCCACCAGGACGGCGCCTACCCGGACGAGGACTACCTCGCCGCGCTGAACCCCGGCTTCGCCGACTTCGCCCGCACCCGCCTGGAGCACCCGCTGCTCCCGCTCGGCAGCCGGGCCGGCTCGCTGACCGCCGAGGCCGCCGCCTGGACCGGCCTGCCCGAGGGCATCGCGGTGGCCGCCGGCAACGTCGACGCCCACGTCGCCGCCCCCGCCGCCCGCGCCGTCGACGACGGCCGACTGCTCGCCATCATGGGCACCTCCACCTGCCACGTCGTCAACGGCCCGGCGCTGGCCGACGTCCCCGGCATCTGCGGCGTCGTCGACGGCGGCATCGTCGCCGGCTCCTACGGCTACGAGGCCGGCCAGAGCGCCGTCGGCGACGTCTTCGCCTGGTGGCTGCGCCAGGGCGTCCCCGCCGAGTACCTCGCCGAGGCCGAGGCCACCGGCGAGGACCTCCACCAGCTCCTCAGCCGCAGGATCGCCGACCAGCCGGTCGGCGGCCACGGCCTGATCGCCCTCGACTGGATGGGCGGCAACCGCTCCGTCCTCGTCGACCACCACCTGTCCGGCGTGATCGTCGGCCTCACCCTCGCCACCCGCCCCGAAGAGGTCTACCGGGCGCTGCTGGAGGCCACCGCCTACGGCACCCGCACCATCGTCGAGGCACTGGAGGAGGGCGGCGTCCCCGTCACCGAGTTCGTCGTCGCCGGCGGCCTCAAGAAGAACGCCCTGCTCATGCAGATCTACGCCGACGTGCTGCGCCGCCCCGTCTCGCTCGCCGCCTCCGAGCAGGGCCCCGCGCTCGGCTCGGCCATCCATGCCGCGGTCGCCGCCGGCGCCCACCCCGACGTGCGCACCGCCTCCGAGGCCATGGGCCGGGTCCACCGCCACGCCCACCTCCCGGACGAGGCCCGCGCCGACGCCTACGACGCCCTCTACGCCGAGTACCGCTCCCTGCACGACCACTTCGGCACCGGCCCCGACAAGCAGCTGCACCGCCTGCGCGCCATCCGCAACGCCGCCCTGACCGCCCACCGCACCAGCGAGGACCGATGAGCTCCCCGATCGATCTGATCCGCCGCCAGGTCAGCGACCTCCACCAGGAACTGGTCCGCTACGACCTCGTCGTCTGGACCGCCGGAAACGTCTCCGCCCGCATCCCCGGCGAGGACCTGATGGTCATCAAGCCCAGCGGCGTCGCCTACGACGAGCTGACCCCCGAGGCCATGATCGTCTGCGACCTCGACGGCACCGTCGTCGCCGGCGAGCACAACCCGTCCTCCGACACCGCCGCCCACGCCTACGTCTACCGCCACATGCCCGAGGTCGGCGGCGTGGTCCACACCCACTCCACCTACGCCAGCGCCTGGGCCGCCCGCGGCGAGGCCGTGCCCTGCGTCCTGACCGCCATGGCCGACGAGTTCGGCGCCGAGATCCCGATCGGCCCGTTCGCACTCATCGGCGACGACTCCATCGGCCGCGGCATCGTCGACACCCTGCGCGGCCACCGCTCGCCCGCCGTCCTGATGAAGAACCACGGCGTCTTCACCATCGGCAAGGACGCCAAGGCCGCCGTGAAGGCCGCCGTCATGTGCGAGGACGTCGCCCGCACCGTCCACATCTCCCGGCAGCTCGGCGAACCCCAGCCCATCGCCCAGGCCGACATCGACCACCTCAACCACCGCTACCGACACGTCTACGGCCAGCAGACCGCGCCCGCGGCCCGGTGAAGGAGAACCACCCCATGACGCACCCCGCCGACACCCGCGAGATCTGGTTCCTCACCGGCAGCCAGGGCCTCTACGGCGACGACACCCTGCGCCAGGTCGCCGAGCAGTCCCGCGAGGTCGCCGCCGCGCTCTCCGCCGACGGCGGCATCCCCGTCCGCATCGTCTGGAAGCCCGTCCTCACCGACGCCGCCGCGATCCGCCGCACCTGCCTCGACGCCAACGCCGAGGACACCTGCATCGGCCTGATCGCCTGGATGCACACCTTCTCCCCGGCCAAGATGTGGATCGCCGGCCTCGACGCCCTGCGCAAGCCCCTGCTCCACCTGCACACCCAGGCCAACCGCCGGCTGCCCTGGTCCACCATCGACATGGACTTCATGAACCTGAACCAGGCCGCCCACGGCGACCGCGAGTTCGGCTACATCCAGTCCCGCCTCGGCGTCGCCCGCAAGACCGTCGCCGGCCACGCCAGCGACCCGTCCGTCGTCCGCCGCGTCGCCTCCTGGGCCCGCGCCGCCGCCGGCCGCGCCGAACTCGCCACCCTCAGGCTCGCCCGCTTCGGCGACAACATGCGCGACGTCGCCGTCACCGAGGGCGACAAGGTCGAGGCCCAGCTGCGCCTCGGCGTCTCCGTCAACACCTACGGCGTCAACGACCTCGTCACCGCCGTCGACGCCGCCACCGACGAGGACGTCAACGACCTCGTCAAGGAGTACGACGAGCTCTACCGGCTCGCCCCCGAACTCCGCGCCGGCGGCGACCGGCACGACTCGCTCCGCTACGCCGCCCGCATCGAACTCGGCCTGCGCACCTTCCTCAGCGACGGCGGCTTCGGCGCCTTCACCACCAACTTCGAGGACCTCGGCGGCCTGCGCCAGCTCCCCGGCCTCGCCGTCCAGCGCCTGATGGCCGACGGCTACGGCTTCGGCGGCGAGGGCGACTGGAAGACCGCCGTCCTGCTGCGGACCCTCAAGACCGCCGCCGCGGGCCTGCCCGGCGGCACCTCCTTCATGGAGGACTACACCTACCACCTGGAGCCCGGCCAGGAACTCATCCTCGGCGCCCACATGCTGGAGGTCTGCCCGACCATCGCCGCCGCCACCCCCTCCTGCGAGATCCACCCGCTGTCGATCGGCGGCCGCGAGGACCCCGTCCGCCTCGTCTTCGACGCCGAACCCGGCCCCGCCGTCGTCGTCGGCATGGCCGACCTCGGCGACCGCTTCCGCCTCGTCGCCAACGAGGTCGACGTCGTCGCCCCCACCGAGCCGCTGCCCCACCTGCCGGTCGCCCGCGCCGTCTGGAAGCCCCGCCCCGACCTGCGCACCTCCACCGAAGCGTGGCTCACCGCCGGTGGGCCCCACCACACCGTCCTCACCCGGGCCCTCGGTGCCGAGGAGCTCGACGACCTCGCCGAGATGCTCTCCGTCGAACTCGTCCTCGTCGACGCCGACACCACCATGCGCCGCTTCACCCGCGAACTGCGCTGGAACCAGGCCTACCACCGCCTCGCCAAGGCCCTCTGAGCCCCGCTCACCGGCCGTGCCCGACGGGCCCGTGCCTCCGCGTCCCGCGGGGGTGCGGGCCCGTCCGCGTGCCCCCTCAGCGGCCCGGCACCGGGCGGCGCAGCAGGTACAGGCCGGCGAAGACCGTCAGCAGCGCCATGCAGACGATGAACACCACCCCCGCGTCCTCCAGCCCCACCGGCTCGGACAGCACACCCACGCCGATCACCGGGATCGAGATCCCGGTGTACGCCACCACGAACAGCGAGGAGATCGACCCGGCCCGGTGCTCCGCGGGCGCCGCGGCAGCCACCGCACCCACCGAACCGCGCAGCGCCAGCCCCTGGCCCGAACCACCGACCAGCGCACTCAGCACCAGCAGCGCCAGCAGCTCCGCCAACAGCGCGCCGCCGAGCAGCGCCAACCCCACCAGCAGCACCGCGCAGCCCAGCGGCAGCGCCCGCCGCGCGCCCAGCGGCCCGGCCGCCAACTGGCCGCCCGTCGACGCCAGGAACGTCGCGAAGACGATCAGGCCGATCAGTGCCCGGTCGTGCACGTCCAGGGTCTGCGCCAGGAACGCCGGCGACACCGCCGTGAACACCCCCAGCAGCGCGAACCCGGCGAACGACGCCACCCCCGCCGGCACGAACACCCCGCGCACCTCCGGCGGCAGGCTCGGTGCCTTCACCCGCGCCGCCGACAGCCCCTTCGCCCCCGCCACCGACTCCGGCAGGGCCAGCAGCACGCCCACCGCGACCGCCACCATCACCAGGTGCACCACGAACGGGAGCACCAGCGGATCCGGCGCGTACTCGGCCAGGACGCCCGACAGCAGCGGGCCCAGCCCCAGGCCGCCCATGTTCGCCGCCGTCGCCGCGAACGCCGCCCGGCCCTCCCGGCCGGCCGGCGCCAGCTCCAGCACGTACGCGGTCGCCGTCCCCGTGAACAGGCCCGCCGAGAGACCCGACATCAGCCGGCCCAGGCACAGCAGCGGCACCCCGCCCTCGAACAGGAAGCAGAAGGCGCTCAGCGCCGCGAAGCCGAGCCCGGCCAGCAGCACCGGCCTGCGGCCGACGGTGTCCGAGACGTTGCCGACCGCCAGCAGCACCCCGATCACCGCGAAGGCGTACACCGCGAAGACCACCGTGACGACCAGCTCGGAGAAGCCCAGCTCCTCCTGGTACAGCGAGTACAGGGGGGTGGGGAGGGTGGTGCCGGCCATGCAGACCGCGAAGACGCCGGAGGCGGCCAGGTACGCCTTGGCACCGGTCGGACGGCCGCTCTGACGATCGCTCATGCGCCCACGGTACGGGCCCGGCGCCACCGGCCCGCGGGGGCGCGCGTCAGGCGGGCTCCAGCCGCCACCACTGCGCGGGTGCGTCGGCGTCCTCCTGCTGGCGCACCGAGCCGTCCGCGCAGCCCTCCACGGCCTTGCCGCTGATCACCGCGACCACCGTGAAGGTTCCCGGTGCGTCCACGTGCCGTTCGAACAGCCACTCCTGGGCGCCGAAGCCGTTCGGCGACCACTGCTGGATCGGCACCCCGTCCTCCGTGCGGGCACCCATGACGTCGAGGCGCTTGCCGCTCGCGGCGTTCTCCAGGTGGTACAGGCCCGCCCCGGGATGCACCGGCAACACCCGCCAGACCTGGGACTCGCTGCCGTCGTCGGCCGCGTGCCGGGCCTTCGCCCCGCTGCCGGCGCGCCCGCCGGCGATCTCCAGCAGCAGACCGCTGCCGACGTTGCGCAGCCGGTAGCGGCCCTCCGCCACCGGCCCCTGGGCCAACGGCCCGTGCGCCGACCCGCCCGACCGTGCTCCGCCCATGTGGTGTCCCGCCGCCGCCCGGCCGCCCGGGTGCGGCCGTCCTCGGAGGTCCACGCTACGCGCCGGCACCGACGGAAAGGGCTCCGCCCGGTGTGCGCACACACACCGGGCGGAGCCGTTCGCGCGGGGTCGGGGTCAGGAGCCGACCTTGCGCTTGTTCCAGACGTCGAAGCCGACTGCGGCGAGCAGCACCAGGCCCTTGATGACCTGCTGGTAGTCGGTGCCGACGCCGACCAGGGACATGCCGTTGTTCAGGACGCCGAGGACCAGGCCGCCGATGATCGCGCCGAGCACCGTGCCGACGCCGCCGGAGGCGGAGGCACCGCCGATGAAGGCCGCCGCGATCGCCTCCAGTTCGAAGTTGATGCCGGCCTGCGGGGTGCCGGCGTTGAGCCGGGCGGCGAAGACCAGGCCGGCCAGGGCCGCGAGCACGCCCATGTTGACGAAGGCGAGGAAGACGACCCGCTTGCTCTTCACGCCGGAGAGCTTCGCGGCGGGTTCGTTGCCGCCGATCGCGTAGGTGTGCCGGCCGATGATCGAGTTCCGCATCAGGTAGCCGAAGCCGACCAGCAGCGCGCCGAGGATCAGCAGCACGATGGGGGCGCCGTGGTAGCTGGCGAGCAGCAGGGTGAAGACGAGGACGGCGGCGGTGATCGCGGCGAGCTTGGCGAGGAAGAAGCCGACCGGCAGCAGCTCCAGGCCGTAGGAGGCGGCCTGGCGGCGTCCGCGGACCTCCTGCAGCACGGCGATCGCGAGCACGCCGAGGCCGAGCAGCAGGGTCAGGTTGTGGTAGTTGGTGTGCGGGCCGACCTCGGGGAGGAAGCCGCTGGAGATCTTCTGGAAGCCCTTGGGGAACGGCGCGATGGACTGGCCCTGGAGCAGGATCTGGGTGCCGCCGCGGAAGAGCAGCATGCCGGCCAGGGTGACGATGAACGAGGGGATGCCGATGTAGGCGATCCAGAAGCCCTGCCAGGCGCCGGCGACCGCGCCGATCAGCAGGGCCAGCACCAGGGCGAGCGGCCACGGCAGGTCGTGCTTGACCATCATCACCGCCGCCGCCGCTCCGACGAAGGCGGCCAGTGAACCCACCGACAGGTCGATGTGGCCGGCGATGATGACGATCATCATGCCGATCGCCAGGATCAGGATGTAGCCGTTCTGCTGGATCAGGTTGGTGATGTTGAGCGGCTTCAGCAGGGTGCCGTCGGTCCAGATCTGGAACAGCACCACGATCAGCGCGAGGGCGACCAGCATGCCGTACTGGCGGACGTTGCCGCGCAGCGCGTCGGCCAGCACGGCGCCGGTGGAGCGGGTCCGTGCGGGGGCCGCCGGGCCCGGCGGGGTCGTCGGGGTGGTCTGGGTCTGGGCCATGCCTTACACCTGCTCGGGTCGGGGTGCTGCGGTCTGCGGGGCCGCGGTCTGCGGGGATGCTGCCTGCGGGACGGCGGTCTGCGGGGCGGCGCTCACGGTCATGAGGCGCATCAGGGACTCCTGGTCGGCGTCGGCACGGGCCACCTCGCCGGTGATCCGGCCCTCGGCCATGGTGTAGATCCGGTCGCACAGGCCCAGGAGCTCGGGGAGTTCGGAGGAGATCACCAGCACGGCCTTGCCCTGTGCGGCGAGGTCGGCGATCACCTGGTAGATCTCGGCCTTGGCGCCGATGTCGATGCCGCGGGTCGGCTCGTCGAGGATCAGCACCTCCGGTCCGGCGAAGATCCACTTGCTGAGGACGACCTTCTGCTGGTTGCCGCCGCTGAGCTTGCCGGTCTCGGCGAACACCGAGGGCGCCTTGATGTTCATCGACGCCCGGTAGGCCTCGGCGACCTTGGTCTCCTCGTGCCGGTTCACCCAGCCCCGCCGGGCGACCTTGCCGAGCGCGCTCAGCGTGATGTTCCGGCTGATGTCGTCGATGAGGTTGAGGCCGAGGTGCTTGCGGTCCTCGGTGACGTACGCGATGCCGTGGCCGATCGCCTGCGGCACCGTCCGGGTGGAGACCTCCCGGCCGTGCACCAGCACCCGTCCGCCGGTGTACCGGCCGTAGGAGCGGCCGAAGACGCTCATCGCGAGTTCGGTGCGGCCGGCGCCCATCAGGCCGGCGATGCCGACGATCTCGCCGGCGCGGACGGTCAGCGAGGCGCCGTCGACGACGTTGCGGTGGTGGTCGATCGGGTGCTGGACGGTCCAGTCCTCGACGGCGAAGGCGACCTCGCCGATCGCGGGGGTGCGCTCGGGGTAGCGGTGCTCCAGGTCGCGGCCGACCATGCCGCGGATGATGCGGTCCTCGGCGATGCCGTCGGCGCCGACCGGGATGGTCTCGATGGTGCGGCCGTCGCGCAGCACGGTGACGGAGTCGGCGACCCGGGCGATCTCGTTGAGCTTGTGCGAGATGATGATGCAGGAGATGCCCTGGGCCTTGAGCTCCAGCATCAGGTCGAGCAGCTTGCGGCTGTCCTCGTCGTTCAGCGCCGCGGTGGGCTCGTCGAGGATGAGCAGCTTCACCTCCTTCGCGAGCGCCTTGGCGATCTCGACGAGCTGCTGCTTGCCGACGCCGATGTCGGCGATCCGGGTCTGCGGGTTCTCGTGCAGGCCGACCCGCTTGAGCAGGGCGGCGGCGTGGGTGAGCGTCCGGTGCCAGCTGATGATGCCGCGCGTGGCGTGCTCGTTGCCGAGGAAGATGTTCTCGGCGATCGACAGGTACGGCACCAGGGCGAGCTCCTGGTGGATGATCACGATGCCGCGCTGTTCGCTGGCCCGGATGTCCTTGAACCGGCAGGGCTCGCCCTCGAAGAGGATCTCGCCCTCGTAGCTGCCGTGCGGGTACACCCCGCTCAGCACCTTCATCAGGGTGGACTTGCCGGCGCCGTTCTCGCCGCAGATCGCGTGGATCTCCCCGGCGGCGACGCTGAGCTCGACGTCGGAGAGGGCTTTGACGCCGGGGAAGGTCTTGGTGATCGAACGCATCTCGAGGACAGGTCCGGCCATGGGGTGCTTCCGTATCTCTGGGGGGCGGCGGGGCGGGGGCGGTCCCGCCCCGCCGCCGGGTCGGCGGCCCGTGCGGGCCCGGGGCTACTTCAGCTGGTCGGCCGTGTACTGGCCGCCGTCGACGAGGACCTTGGCGTAGTTCTCCTTGTCGACGCTGACCGGCTGCAGCAGGTAGGCCGGGACGACCTTGGCGCCGTTGTCGTACTGGGTGGTGTCGTTGGTCTCCGGCTTGCCGCCGGTGAGCACCGCGTCGCCCATCTGGACGGCGACCTTGGCGAGTTCGCGGGTGTCCTTGTAGACGGTCTGGGTCTGCTCGCCCGCGATGATCGACTTCACCGAGGCCAGCTCGGCGTCCTGGCCGGTGACGATCGGCAGCGCCTTGCCGGCGCTGCCGTAGCCGACGCCCTTGAGCGAGGAGAGGATGCCGATCGAGATGCCGTCGTAGGGCGAGAGCACCGCGTCCACGTGGGCGCTCGTGTAGGACTTGCTCAGCAGGTTGTCCATCCGGGACTGCGCGACGCCGCCGTCCCAGCGCAGCGTGGCGACCTGGTTGAAGGCGGTCTGGCCGCTCTGCACGACGAGCTTCTTGCTGTCGATGTACGGCTTGAGGACGCTCATCGCGCCGTTGAAGAAGAACTGCGCGTTGTTGTCGTCGGGCGAGCCGGCGAACAGCTCGACGTTGAACGGGCCCTTGCCGTCCTTGAGGCCGAGCTTGTCGGCGATGTACGTGCCCTGCAGCACGCCGACCTTGAAGTTGTCGAAGGTGGCGTAGTAGTCGACGTTCTTGGTGCCGCGGATCAGCCGGTCGTAGGAGATCACCGGGATGTGGGCGTCGGCGGCCTTCTGCAGCACGTCGGTGAGCGAGGAGCCGTCGATCGCGGCGACGACCAGGAGCTTGGCGCCCTTGGTGATCATGTTCTCGATCTGGGACACCTGGTTCTCGACGACGTTGTCGCCGTACTGCAGGTCGGTCTTGTAGCCCTTGCCCTGGAACTCCTTGACCATGTTGTTGCCGTCGTTGATCCAGCGCTCGGAGGACTTGGTCGGCATGGCGATGCCGACCAGCCCGCCCTTGGCGCCGTCCTTCGACGCGCCGTTGCCGTCGCCGACGCCGTTGGCGCTCTGGCCGCAGGCCGCCAGCGACAGCGCGAGACCGGCCGCGGCGAGGGCCGTAGAGAGCTTCCGCACAGTTCCTCCAGGGGTGTGCCGCGACCGGGGCGGGCGGGGAGCGCCGGGTCGGTCGAGCGGTGGTTCGTGGGCAGGTGTCGAGCAGGGGGTGGGCGCCAGGGGGGCCGACCGGTTCGGTCAGGTTCCTGTCCGGGGCCCTGGCCTGGCGTTACCTGAGTGTTAACGCTCACAAGAAGCCCGTCAAGAGGGGCTGGAGTCACCATCGGGTCACGCGCGGGCATAGATATGGAAGCGCTGTGCAGGCTGCTTGACGGGCGGACTGTTAGCGCTAACAATTTGCCCGGGAGAGGCTGCCCGGACGCACGGGAGCCGCCCCCGCCGGTGGGCGGGGGCGGCTCTGCGGACCTGCGGTCGTCAGCCGGTGAAGCCGGCCGTGATCGAGGTGAACTGCCAGGTGTTCTGGTTGATGCCGGAGCAGTTCTCGGCCACGCCGCCGCCGGCGCACGGCCGGTCGCGGTTGACCGACCAGAAGGCCAGGCGGGCGATGTGGTTGGTGTTGGCCCAGTCGCGGATGCTCGTCCAGGTCGCCGGCGTGGTGGTCTCCTGGTTGTCCGAGAGGCCGTTCATGCCGGAGATGCCGACGTGGGCGTAGGCGGTGGCGTCGTCCCAGCCGAAGGTCGACTTCAGCTTGGACTTCAGGCCGTTCGCCGCGCTGACGGTGCTGCCGTACATGTCGGCGCCGCCGCCGAAGTCGAACGGCATGATGGTGAAGACGTCGATGTCCGCGCCGAGCGCCTTCGCCTGCTCGATCAGCCGGTTGCCGTAGTAGGTCGGGCCGGTGGTCGCGGTGCCGAAGGTGAGGATCGTCCGCAGGCCCGGGTTGTTCTGCTTGACGATCTTCAGGGCGCCGAGGATGCGGTCCTGGACGACGGTGTTCTCGAACTCGTCGGTGTTCTCGATGTCGACGTCGATCGCCTTCAGCCCGTACGCGCTGATCACCTGCTGGTAGGCGGCGGCCAGGGCCTCGGGGGTGGCGCAGTTCGGGCCGAGCTTGTTGCCCTGCCAGCCGCCGATCGACGGGACGACGTCGCCGCCGGCCGCCCGGATCGCGTTGATCGTCTGCTGGTCGACGCCGCCGGTGAGCGGACGCTGGCCGTCCCAGGACGGGTTGCAGCCGCCCGAGGAGAGGATGAACGCCATGGTGAACCACTTGATGCCGGTGGCGCTCATCACCGTGGTCGCGGACGGCGGCTCGCCCCAGCCCATGTAGAGGTAGGGCGCGGCCTGCTTGAAGCCGGTGCCGCCGCCCCCGCCGCCGGAGCCGGTCGTGGCCGAGGCGGCGTTGGAGGCGGCCGAGGTGTTGCCCGCCGCGTCCCGCGCCTTGACGGTGAAGGTGTAGGAGGTGCTCGCGGCCAGGCCGGTCACGGTCGCCGAGGTGCCGGTGCTGCCGGCCACCACGTTCGAGCCGCTGTAGACGTCGTAGCCGGTCACGCCGACGTTGTCGGTGGAGGCGTTCCACGACAGCGAGACGGTCGAGGAGGTCGTGCCGGTCGCGGTGAGGCCGCCCGGCGCGGTCGGCGCCTGGGTGTCGCCGCCGCCCCCGCCGCCGCCCGGGCCGTCCAGGCTGATGTCGTCGGCGTAGTAGGTGCCCTGGCCGTACCAGCCGTGGGTGAAGATCTGCGCGCTGGTCTGGCTCGCGCCGGTGGTGAAGGTCACCGACAGCTGCTGGTACGAGGCGGCGGACGGCGTCCAGGTGGAGGCGCCGCCGGTCACGCCCAGGTAGACGTAGTTGCCGCGGACCCAGCCGGACAGCGTGTACGTGGTGTTGGGCTGCACCGGGACGGTCTGGGTGCACTGCGCGGTGTCGCTCGCGCTCGCCGCGGCGGCGAGCGCCTTGCTGCCGGAGTGGACGGGGGAGCCCACCACCGAGCCGAGCCCGCCGGTGCAGGACCAGCCGCTGAGCGTGCCGCTCTCGAAGCCGGGATTGGTGAGCAGGTTGGCCGCATGGGCCGTAGCGGGCAGGGCGACGGCCGCGGCCGAGCCCAGCGCGACGGCGCCGAGCGCCGCCACGAGGCGGTTGCGGGAACGCACAGGACCTCCAGTGGGGGATGGGGGTTGCGGCCGCAGGGGTGCGGGGGAGCCGTGCAGGCCGCGTGCACCGCCAAGATGGACTAGACCAATATCGGGTGTCAAGGGCCCGTCAACGACCATCGGCGGAACCGCACTCGGCCCGGTACGGCACCCTCCCAGGTGGGACCGCCCGGGGCCGGTGGCCCAGCCCCCGCGCAGCCGCGGAAATATTCGCTGGCGCGGCCCCGCCGGCCGTGGCTACCGTGGTGCCGTTCGGGAGGGCCCGCCGAGGGCCGTCCCCCCGTCGAGCCAGCCCTGCACACCCGGAGGTGAGGACCGTGATGACCGTCGCTGCGCTGGACGCTGCCCGCGTCCGTACGTCGTTCACTCCCACCCCCGTGGCCACCGGCTGACCTCCACGACTCCTTGACGCGCCGTCGGGCGCGCACCGCCGGGGCCACCCTCGCCGAAGGGCCCACCCCACCGTGACCAGCTCCACCTCCGCCGCCCTCCCGCTCTCCGCCCACGGCTGGAACGAGGACAGGGCGGCCGAGTTCGCCTTCTACGCCGAGGCGGGGCTCACCCCCGCCCTGATCTCCCGCGTCGACCGCGGCCGGTGCGACGTCCTGCTCGCCGACCCCGAGTCCGGCGAGCTGCGCACCGTCCGCGCCGACACCCGGCCGGTCGGCGACCCCGACCCGGTCAAGTGCCCCTGCACCGGGGACTGGGCCGCCGTCGACCTCGCCGCGCAGCCCCTGCCCACCGTCTCCGCCCTGCTGGGCCGCAGCACCGCGATCGTCCGCAAGACCGCGGGCGGCCGCTCCGACGGCCAGGTGCTCGCCGCCAACGTCGACACCGTCATGATCGCGGTCTCGCTCGCCGCCGACCCGGACCTCGGGCGGATCGAGCGCTTCCTCGCCCTCGCCTGGGAGAGCGGCGCCGTCCCGCTGGTCGTCCTCACCAAGGCCGACCTGGTCGACGACGCCGACTTCATCCGCGAGGACGTGGAGAAGATCGCCCCGGGCGCCGCCGTGCTCACCGTCAGTGCCGGGACGGGCGAGGGCATGGACGAGCTGCGCGCCCACCTGTCCGGCGCGACCGCCCTGGTCGGCCAGTCCGGCGCGGGCAAGTCCACGCTCACCAACGCCCTCGCCGGCCGGCACGCAATGGCCGTCCAGGAGACCCGCTCGGTCGACGAGAAGGGCCGCCACACCACCACCACCCGGGAGCTGATCCCGCTGCCGGGCGGCGGCGTGGTCATCGACACCCCCGGGCTGCGCGAGGTCGGCCTGTACGGCGGCGAGGGCGTCGACCTCGCCTTCGCCGACATCGCCGCGATCGCCGAGCGGTGCCGCTTCGACGACTGCAGCCACCGCTCCGAGCCGGGCTGCGCGGTCGCCGCCGCGCTGGAGGACGGCACGCTGCCGCAGCGCCGGATGGACAGCTACCTCAAGCTCCAGCGCGAGAACGAGTGGATCGCCTCGCGCAGCGACGCCCGGGTCGCCGCCGAGCGGGCCAGGAAGTGGAAGGCCGTCACCAAGTCGATGCGGGGCTCGTCGAGCCCCACCCGGCACGACCCGCGCCGCACCCGCTGAGCCGGAGGGCCGCCGGGCCCCGCCGGGCCCGGCGGCCGGGCGCCCGC